>DASTGE010000473.1:0-6895 GCA_035719405.1 Burkholderiaceae bacterium | reverse complement strand
ACCTCTATCCGTTCGCCACGCTCCAAACCACAGGGGTCGCCGACCCGGCCGGAGACAAGGCGTTCGACGACGATGAGGCGTGCACCACTCCGGCCTCGCCGTCGGTCGTGCGGATAAAGCTCGACGGCTGAACGTCCAAGTCCCGCCATGCAGTCGCAAGGAGATCGAACATGCATGTCCGCCGCCTCGCACTCGCCGTCGCCGTGGCCCTGCTCTCCGGCTGCGCCTCGCTTCACAGCGTCGACAGCGAGGTCGCGAGCTTCGGTCAGTGGCCCACAGGAAGGCCACCGGGAACCTATGTGATCGAGAGGCTGCCATCGCAACAGGAGCGCGCGGCGCAGCAGGAGCCAGTGGAGACGGCAGCGCGAGGCGCACTGGAAAAGGCGGGCTTCAAGCCGGCGGCCGACGCGGGAAGTGCCGACGTGATCGTGCAGGTCGGCGCCCGCGTCACACGATACGACTACGTGGCGTGGAACGACCCGATGTGGTGGCACTGGGGCGGCGCGTATTGGCATGGCGGGTACTGGCGCCGTTCCGGCTTCTGGCGGCCGTGGGGTCTCTGGGGCTGGCCCACCTACTACGACACCGAATACTCCCGTGAAGTGGGCCTGCTGATCCGCGATCGGCGCAGCGGCCAGCCGCTGTACGAGGCGCGGGCAAACAGCGGCGGCTACTACTCGGGCAACAGCCCACTGTTCGAGGCGATGTTCGATGCCGCGTTGCGGGACTTCCCCAACTCCGTGCCGCAGCCGCATCGCGTCACGGTGGAGCTGGCTCAAAAGTAGCGGAAGCACGCAGCATCCTATTTCCCCTGTGCGATCAAGGACCGCACATCATCTTCCCAGCGCTTGAACTTGCCCGTCGCGTACTTGCGTTGCGCGGGCGTCGTCGCATTGTGAATCTGCGCGGCAAAGGCGCAGTTGTAGTCCCAGACACGCTGGTGATACTGCCGGTACGCCTCACGCGGCGACTGTTCGACGTGTTGAGCGAACTCGCGCAACAGCTGCTTCGCGCGCGCCAGGCCCTGGGCGTCCGCCGGCAGCCCCTGCAGCGACCGAAGCCCCTGCAGCATCTCCTGCTGGATGAGCCGCCGCTCGGCCAGCCACGCCTCGGGATCGTTAGGCGATGCTGAAAGGCCCTGCATGATCCGCTCGTGCTGCGAGCCGTCCATGGACCCAGAGACGAGCTCGGTGCGCTCCACCACCCGCTTGGCCTGGGCTTTGAGCCGGTCCTCACGCCGCGGCCCCAGATACTCGTCGCGGAACTTGCGGTCGTTCTTGTCGAAGCGCTTCTCGATGTTCGCGATCTGCTCGGGCGTCAGCGTGAGCGCGAGTTCGGCAAACGCGGGGATGCCCTCCTCGTACGCGACGAGCAAGCGGTTGCGCGCCTCCCTGGCCCAGCCGCACATCTGCTGGGGCGTGATGACCGGGTCGAGGACCTGCGCCCCCGCGCGGGCGAACATGTCGGCATAGTCGGGCAGCTGGGTGCGTCGATTCCAGCGGAACCACTGCTCGATCTGCTGCTTGACGCGCGGCGCCTGCTCGTCGTTGAAATCGACATAGCCGTCCAGCCACCAGTACAGCAGCGTCGGACCCTGGTTGTAAGTGAGCTTCAGTGCCACACTGCAACCGCCAACCAGCAGGGTCAGCCACAGGGCCGCCGCGATAATCAAACGGTTCGACAAGGATCGCTGCATGACACTCCAGATCGTGATCATGGCTGCCGGCAAGGGCACGCGCATGAAGTCCATCGCCCCGAAGGTATTGCACAAGCTCGCGGGTCGCAGCCTGATCGAGCATGTGCTCCAGGCCGCCTCGCACCTCGCCGCCAAGCGCACCATCATCATCACTGGGCATGGGGCCGATGCGGTCGAGTCGGCAATCACCGCGCCCGGCATTGAATTCGTGCGCCAGCAGCCGCAGCTCGGCACCGGCCATGCCATCCAACAGGTGGTGCCTCACCTGAGCGACGAAGGCATCACCCTGATCCTCAATGGCGACGTGCCGCTGATCGAGCCGGCCACCGCGGGTGCCCTCGCAGACGCCTGCGGCGGCGAGCGGCTCGCGCTGCTGACCATCGAACTCGCCGACGCGACGGGGTACGGGCGAATCGTGCGCGACGCCAAGGGCCACGTGCAAGGCATCGTGGAGCACAAGGACGCGAGCGACGCGCAGCGGGCGATCCGCGAGGTGTATACGGGGATGATGGCCGCGCCAAGCGCCCAGCTCAAGCGGTGGGTCATGGCACTGGGCAACGACAACGCGCAGCGCGAGTACTACCTGACCGACATCGTGACGATGGCAGTGGCCGAGGACGTTCCGGTAGTCGGTGCCCCGGCGTCGGAGGAAACCGAGGTGCTGGGCGTCAACAGCCCGCAGCAGCTGGCCGACCTCGAGCGTCGCTACCAGCGCCGGATCGCAGAAGGGCTGATGACCGCAGGGGTGCGCCTTGCCGACCCCGCGCGCTTCGACGTCCGAGGCGAGTTGAGCTGTGGCAGCGATGTCGAGATCGACGTGAACTGCGTGTTCGAAGGGCGGGTGACGTTGGCCGACGGCGTTCGCATCGGCCCCAACTGCGTGATCCGCGATGCCGACATCGGCCCTGGCGCCATCATCCACGCCTTCACACACATCGAGGGCGCGAGCATCGGCCCCGGCGCGCTGGTCGGCCCGTTCGCGCGGCTGAGGCCGGGTGCGACGCTCGGCGAGGACGTGCACATCGGCAATTTCGTCGAGGTGAAGAATTCAACGCTGGCCAGGGGCGCGAAGGCCAATCACCTTGCGTACCTCGGCGACGCGACAGTCGGCGAGCGCGTCAACTACGGCGCGGGATCGATCACGGCCAACTACGATGGCGCCAACAAGCATCGCACCCTCATCGGCGCGGATGTGCATGTCGGCTCCAACTGCGTGCTCATTGCCCCCGTGACCATTCACGACGGCGCCACGATCGGCGGCGGCTCGACCATCTCCAAGGACGCTCCTGCCGGGCAGCTGACCGTCGCCAGGGCGAAACAGGTGACGATTCCCGGGTGGAAGCGGCCGGTGAAGAAGAAATAGCCCTGGAGCCTGGGCCTCAGGCGTCCAGCAGCGACCCGGCGAGGCACAGGTCGTCCCATGCCCGCGCCTTGTCTGCGGGGCTGCGCAGCAGATATGCGGGGTGATAAGTGACGACCAATGGGACACCCTGATAGCGGTGCACCCGCCCACGCAATGCGCCAATGGGCTCCGTGCTGCGCAACAGCGCCTGCACGGCAAAGCGGCCCACCGCGAGGATCACCTTCGGTTGAACGAGCGCGATCTGGCGCACCAGGAAAGGCTCGCACTTCACCATCTCGTCCGGTTCAGGATTGCGATTGCCCGGCGGACGGCACTTGAGGGTGTTGGCGATATAGACCTGGCGCGCCGGATCGGCCGGCGCGCGCGTGAGGTTCAGCGCCTGCAACATGTTGTCGAGCAGCTTGCCCGCAGGGCCGACGAAGGGCTCACCCTTCAGGTCCTCCTGCTCGCCGGGAGCCTCGCCGACGACCATCAACCGTGCGCGCTCGTTGCCGACGCCGAACACGGTGCGGCGACGGCTTTCACAAAGGCGGCAGGCGCGGCACGCGTCGACGGCTGCTCGCAACTCCGGCCAATCCATTGTCGCAACGAGGTCGCGTTCGGCAGGGGGTACGGCGGGCCGCTCGGCGACGTGCGGCCCGTCCACTGGTGGTGCGGAGCTTTGCGGCTTCACAACCATCTCGATTGCCGCATCTACCACCGGTGCAGCGTCCGCCGCCCCGGGCTGCGGAGCCCACACCACGATGCCCATTTCTGCCAGCATGTGGCGCTGACGCTCAGTCCAGGCCATCGTTTCGCCCCTTTCGCCCGGCGTTCGTCAGGGCAAGGCTCATGACGGCCGCGTCCTCGCGCGTGCCGTGGCCTGCCGGGTAGTACGCGCGCCGCACCCCCACCTGAACGAAGCCATAGCGGTCGTACAGCGTGCGCGCCCGCAGGTTGCTCTCTCGAACCTCGAGCCACAAGCTCAACGCCCCGCAACCCCGGGCACGCGCGACGATGTGGTCGAGCAAGGCACGGCCGTGACCCCTGCCCTGTTGCGCGGGCGAGATCGTGATGTTGAGCAGATGCATCTCGTCGACGCCCGACATCGCCACGTAATAGCCGATCACCTCGTCGCGCGGGTCAAGGAACACCTCGGCCAGGTAGCCTGCCGCGAGGGAATCCAAGAAATTGCCATGACTCCACGGAAAGCTGTAGGCCTGAGCTTCGATAGCGACGACGCGGTCGAGATCGGCGAGCGTCATCTCGCGCGTGCGTGTGCGGTGCGGCTGCGGCGCGGCGTTCACGAACCGCTCCCTGAACGGAGCACCGCTCGCTCCTCGGTTGTCAATGCAACCTTGTCACGAAGGTACAAGGGGAGCGCGAGCGCCGCGTCGACGGCCAGTCCTTCGGCCCATGCCTGCCGCGCCACGCGCATCAGCGCTGCAGCGCGGTCAAGCTCGTGCGGCCAGCACCGGGCAGCGCCGGGTACAAGGCGATCCCCGAAGGACACGAGCGCCGACCCGGCGATCGCAGCCGGCGGATCCGACCGCCACCGCTGCGTGAGTGCGTCAAGGCTGTACAGGGCAGGCGCCAGCCTGATCCGCCAGGCCCCGTTCTCGAAGCGATAGGCGCCCGCGTAGGCCTCATCCATGCGCGCGTCCATCGCTACCCACACCTCGAAGCCATTCTGGCATTGCGGCCCTGCCTGCTCGCGTGCGTCATCCGCCACGAGAAGGAGGCTGTCCAGTGGCAAGACGGGCTTGCCTGCTCCGTAAGCCAACCCCTGCGCCACGGCGCATGCAGTGCGAAGCCCGGTGAACGCGCCCGGACCCCGCGCGAACGCGACGGCATCCAACGCATGCAAGCCGGTACCTGCCTCGCGCAGCACCTCCAGCACGCATGGGACCATGCGCGCGGAAGCCTGGGCACCGCCGGTTTCGCACCGAGTGACACGATGCTCTGCGCTCTGCAGTGCGATGCAGATGCGCTCAGTCGAGCTGTCCAGCGCAAGAAGACGGACATCGGGAGCGCCTTCAGGCGGCCACGCGGCATCGCTCATGAGTAGAGTATTCAGACGACGACTGCAATGCTTTCAGCGCTCACTAGGTGGGGGAGGAGTTTAGCCGTGCGATGATCGCCTCACCGGACGCATCAGACCGTTGAAGTGAAGCCTCGTTCCGCCCGACGATGGCCGTCGTCAGCGTCCACGCTTTCCATGCCCATCGCCTTCCTGCATCGCCTGCTGCTCGTCACGCTGGCTGTCCTTCTTCCTTGGGCGGCGGCCGCACAACAGGGACTGCCGCCTGAGGTGTTGATCGCGCTCAGGCGCGCCGAGGTTCCGCCGGAGGCGATGGCGGTCGTGGTGGAGGAGGCGGGCACAGCCCGCGTCAGGCTACAAGAGCGCGCGCAGCGCCCGCTCAACCCGGCCTCGCTGTTCAAGCTCGTAACGACCTCCGCCGGGCTGGAACTGCTCGGGCCCGCATACACCTGGCAGACGCCGGTATGGCTGCAAGGCGAGTTGCGCGACGGCGTGCTCGACGGCACGGTCATCATCAAGGGCACCGGCGATCCGAAGCTCGTTCTCGAAAGGGCGTGGCTGCTGCTGCGCCGTGTGCGCGATCTGGGCGTGCAGGAAATCCGGGGCGACATCGTGCTTGACCACAGCACGTTCGCCGCTGCCGAGGGCCACGCGGGGGACTTCGACGGTGACGCACTGCGGCCGTACAACGTGCTGCCCGATGCGCTGCTGCTCAACTACAAATCGGTCATCTACACTTTCACACCCGACCCCGGCAGGGGCATCGCGACGCTCAGTGCGGAACCGCCTCTGGCCGGCATGATGATCGACCGCTCCGTGCCGCTGGCTTCGACGGCATGCGACGATTGGCGGTCACAACTGAAGGCCTCGCTGACCGACCCGGCTCAGGTGCGCTTCGCGGGGCGCTACCCCGCCAGCTGCGGCGAAAGAAGCTGGCCCGTGGCCTATGCGGACTCGACCAGCTACGACCGTCGAATGCTGGCCGCGCTCTGGCACGAGCTCGGAGGCCGGCTCGGGGGCACGGTGCGCGACGGCGTCGCGCCCTCGGGTGTCGCACCGAACTTCACCATCACGTCGCCGCCGCTGGCCGAGGTCGTGCGGGACATCAACAAGTTCAGCAACAACGTCATGGCCCAGCAGCTGTTCCTCACACTTGCGGCGGAGCGACGGGGAACAGGCACTCCCGAAGCAGGCCGCGAGGTGCTGCGCGGCTGGCTGGTCGATCGCCTGGGTGAAAGCGCGCTTGCGGGAATCGTCATCGACAACGGCTCGGGCCTCTCGCGTGTGCAGCGCGTGAGCGCTCAACTCCTCGCGCGGCTTCTTCAGGCAATCTATGCGAGCCCGGTCATGCCGGAGCTGATGAGCTCGCTGCCGCTGTCCGGGCAGGACGGCACGTTGCTGCGCATGCAAGTGACGCAGGGGCGCGCGCATCTGAAGACCGGGTCGCTGCGCGATGTGGCCGGCGTGGCGGGCTACGTGCTGGCCGACAGCGGCCGCCGGTATGTGGTTGTCGCGCTCATCAACCACCCAAACGCCAACGCCGCACGGCCCGCGATCGACGCGCTGGTACAGTGGGCGATCACCGATAGGCCGGCGGTGCAATAGCCACCATAGCGAGCCGCACTGTGGCATAAAGCGCGATTTTCGCCAGCGCCCTCATTCCCACATCGGTCTCGAGTGCACGAAACGTCCGTGGACGCATCGGCACGAGCGACAAGCGCCACGATCGGAATCGACAAGACAATCGTCGCCCGACACGGCACTCACCTCTGATGGAAGACATGTACCCAGGAGAACCGGACTCATGAAGAAATTG
>DASTGE010000472.1:0-6716 GCA_035719405.1 Burkholderiaceae bacterium | reverse complement strand
CGGCATGCCCAGAAGGCCCACGTCGGCAAGCACCCGCAACTCCAGCCTGAGCCGCCTGCTCTCGCCGGGCCAGCCCGGCGTCTTCTGCCGGGGAGCTCTGTTGGTACTGCTCTTGAAGTGGAGGTTTCCGAAGCCCCCATCGCCACCCTTGGCGATGAGCACGGGCTTGTCGGGCTCGAGCAGTTCGGCGATCACTTCATCGGTATCGAGGTCGGTGACGATGGTACCGACCGGCACGCGCAGCAAGACGTCGTCGGCAGCCGCTCCGAACTGGTCTGACCCGCGACCCGGCTCACCGTTGCGAGCCTCATGCCGGCGCGCGTAGCGGTAGTCGATCAGCGTGTTGAGGTTGCGGTCGCCGACCGCATAGACGCTGCCGCCCCGACCTCCATCGCCGCCGTTCGGACCTCCGAACGGGATGAATTTCTCGCGCCTGAAGCTCACGCAGCCCGCACCACCATGCCCCGCCGCGACATCAATAGTCGCCTCGTCAACGAATTTCATGCTGTCGCCTCCAACTTCTGCCGCCAAAGCGTGCAAGCGTGATGCGCGCCACAGGAGGTGCCGGCTCGGATCGGGCTTAACACGTCGAACGCACGCCCGACATCGCCGGGCAACGACCAACGAAAGCGTGGAGGCTTCATGGGGCGATGGTACGAGGGATCGGAAGGAGGTGAGGCTACCCTCACCGTCCTCCCGCACCGCCGGACGTGCGATTCCGCATCCGGCGGTTCATGTTGAACATGGAAGCGCTGGCAGGCAGCCACAAGCGACACAAGCGCCATCCTGTCGTAGAAAGACTTCACGAAGGCGTGGTTCATGTGACCAGCCCAGATGCACCACGCCTTCAGGTCTTGCACCCCCGGGTCGTGCAGCCCCGATGCTCCCTTGTCGCGGGGCGAAAAAGAGGATTTTCACCTCCAATAAGCACGCGCTGCCGGTCACACCCAACGAAAACCCCGGCACGCGGCCGGGGTTTACATCGGGGCATCAATCACTCAGGCAGGGGTGACAACGACAGTTTGCCGATTGAGTGGGCCGATCGTCCGATACGAGACTTTGCCATCGACGAGCGCGAACAAGGTGTGATCCTTGCCGGTACCGACATTGGTGCCCGCATGAAACTTCGTCCCGCGCTGGCGGACGATGATCGAGCCGGCGCTCACCACCTGCCCGCCGAACACCTTGACGCCAAGCATCTTGGGTTGGGAATCGCGGCCGTTCCGTGTGGAACCGCCGCCCTTTTTCTGTGCCATGGTAGGTTGACTCCTTGGAGATCGCTGCTGGAGACGGGCGGCGCGTCAGACGTTGACCGCGCTGATTTCCAGCTCGGTGTAGTTCTGCCGGTGGCCCTGGCGCTTCTGGTAATGCTTGCGGCGACGCATTTTGAAAATGCGAACCTTGTCGTGCCTGCCGTGGGCCACGACAGTGGCCTTCACGGTTGCGCCGGCGACCAAGGGGGCTCCGATCTGCAGGTCAGCCCCGTTTCCGATGGCGAGCACCTGGTCGATCACGATCTCCTGGCCAACGTCCGCAGTAATCTGTTCTACCTTGATCTTCTCGCCGGCGACAACCTTGTATTGCTTGCCGCCGGTTTTTATGACCGCGTACATAGGGAAACCTTTCTTGCTTCGACTGCGCGCTCCTATTGGCCCGACGGAGAGCCGAAAGGCGCAGAGCCAAAAATTCTAGCATGAGCGCCTCGTTATAATCCCGCGCCACATCGAGGAACTGATCCGCGTGTCTTCCGCAGTGCCCAACACCCTGGCGACCACGCCGGCGACCATGTCGGACTTCATGGTCGCCGAGATGCGCGAAGTCGATCACGTGATCCAGGAGCGTCTGCGTTCGGATGTGGCGCTGGTCAACCAGATCTCGCACTACATCATCAGCGCCGGAGGCAAGCGCATCCGGCCCAGGCTTGTATTGCTCTTCGCTGGTGCGCTGGGCTTCAGCGGCCCGGAGCGACACGTGTTGGCCGCCATCGTGGAGTTCATTCACACCGCGACGTTGCTGCACGACGACGTGGTCGACGAATCCTCTCTGAGACGCGGCCGGCAGACAGCCAATGCGCTGTTCGGCAACGCGGCCAGCGTGCTTGTCGGCGACTTCCTCTACTCTCGCGCCTTCCAGATGATGGTGTCGGTGAACCGGATGCGCGTGCTCGATGTTCTTGCGGATGCGACGAACGTCATCGCCGAGGGGGAAGTGCTGCAGTTGATGAACATGCACGATCCCGATCTGTCTGTGAACGACTATCTGCAGGTGATTCGGTTCAAGACCGCCAAACTTTTTGAAGCGAGTGCGCGGCTGGGCGCAGTACTGGCGAAAGTCGAGCCGGCCATCGAGGAGTCGTGCGCCGACTATGGACGCGCGCTCGGGACCGCCTTCCAACTCGTCGACGACCTGCTCGATTACGAGGGCGACACGCAGGCCTTGGGCAAGAACGTCGGCGACGATCTGCGCGAAGGCAAGCCGACCCTGCCGCTTCTCGTGGCAATGGAGCGCGGCAGCACAGAAGAACGTCAGTTGATCCGCCGCGCGATCGAACATGGCGAACAGGAGCGCTTGAGTGAGATCGTGGCAATCGTGCGACGAACGGGCGCTTTGGAAGCCACACGCCGCGCCGCGCGACAGGAAGCCCAGAAGGCACGCGAAAGCCTGCGCGTACTTCCCGCTTCGATCCACCGGGAAGCTCTGCTACACTTATGTGTTCAGTCGGTCGATCGCTCTTTTTGAAGGGGCGGTCTTCGAAGCTGAGGTAAGAGGGCTCGATCGCAATGGTCGAGCCGGAGGTGGTCAAAGACCATCTGCATCGGGGTGTAGCTTAGCCTGGTAGAGCGCTACGTTCGGGACGTAGAGGCCGGAGGTTCGAATCCTCTCACCCCGACCAGTCTTCTCGTGTCCCGTCGCTCGCGAATGTCAACTACTTCGCGCTGCACGCCCAGCTGTCGTAACGACCCGTCACTCACCCCACGAGACCCCTTCCGCTGCAATTACAGTCCGCAATCGCGCGGCGCATTCGCGCCGAATTCTTGCTTGCAGGACTGAACTCTTCGTGGACACGCTGGCCGACGCTCCTCAAACCGCCCTCTCGGGTGTTGCCCGTGTGCTGGTGCATGCGGGCAAGCTGAACGCCAAGACGGCAGAGGATCTGGCGCGTACCGCGAAGGAGCGGCGCGCAACTTTCGTCTCGACGGTGATCGCCGCCGGGGCTCTCTCGCCGTCGGAACTGGCCCACACCCTGTGCACCTCGCTGGCGGTGCCTCTGCTCGACCTCAATGCGGTCGAGGTGGAGAACTTGCCGCGCAACATCATCGACACCAAGCTGGCGGTGCAGTACCAGGTGCTTGTGCTGGGCAAGCGGGGCAACCGTGTGTTCATCGGCGGCGCCGACCCCACCGACCAGGAAGCCGTCGAGCGGATCAAGTTCGCCACGCAGTTGTCGCCCGAATGGGTGGTCGTCGAGTACGACAAACTCAGCAAGCTGCTGGAGAACCAGGGGGCGTCTGCCAACGAGGCCATCGAGTCGCTCGCCGCAGGCGATTTCGACTTCGACGTGACTGACGAGGAAGCTCCGTCAGACAGCGCGGAGGTCGTGGCCGAGGTCGAGGATGCCCCGGTCGTGCGCTTCCTGCAGAAGATGCTGATCGACGCGATCAACCTGCGCGCGTCCGACCTGCACTTCGAGCCCTACGAATACCACTACCGGGTGCGCTTCCGGGTCGACGGCGAGCTGCGCGAGATCACGCAGCCGCCGATTGCGATCAAGGACAAGCTGGCCTCTCGGATCAAGGTCATCAGCCGCCTCGATATCTCCGAAAAGCGTGTGCCCCAGGATGGGCGCATGAAGCTGAAGTTCGGCCAGAAGGCAATCGACTTCCGCGTCAGCACATTGCCGACGCTGTTCGGCGAGAAGATTGTCATCCGGATTCTCGATCCATCCAGCGCCAAGCTCGGCATCGACGCTTTGGGCTACGAGAAAATTGAGAAAGATCGCCTGCTGCAAGCCATTCAGCGGCCGTACGGAATGATCCTCGTCACCGGGCCTACCGGGTCGGGCAAGACCGTCTCCCTGTACACATGCCTCAACATCCTCAACCAGCCGGGCGTCAACATCTCGACGGTCGAGGATCCGGCGGAAATCAACCTGCCGGGCATCAACCAGGTCAACGTCAACGACAAGGCGGGGCTGACCTTCGCCGCCGCGCTGAAGTCCTTTCTCCGGCAGGATCCGGACATCATCATGGTCGGCGAAATCCGGGACCTGGATACCGCCGACATCGCCATCAAGGCTGCGCAGACGGGCCACCTTGTCATGTCCACGCTGCACACCAACGACGCGCCCACAACGCTGACGCGCTTGCTGAACATGGGCGTCGCGCCGTTCAACATCGCGTCCAGTGTCCTGTTGATCACCGCGCAGCGGCTGGCGCGCCGCTTGTGTGAAAACTGCAAGATTCCAGCCGAGTATCCGCGCGAAGCGCTCAAGCGGGCGGGGTTCAAGGACGAAGACCTTGACGGGAGTTGGCGACCGTACCGCGCGGTGGGTTGTTCGTCGTGCAACAACGGATACAAGGGCCGCGTCGGCCTGTATCAGGTGATGCCGATCACGGAGGCCATCCAGCGCATCATCCTCGCTGAAGGCACCGCGCTGGACATTGCCAGCCAGGCGCAAAAGGAAGGCGTGCGCGACCTTCGTCAGTCCGGCCTCGTGAAGGTGCGTGCCGGGATGACGACGCTGGAAGAAGTGATTACGGTCACGAACGAGTAAAGACGATCGTTGGAAAAGGCTCCGTCCGGAGGCGTTATGGCGACTGCAGCAGCCGCGAGAAATATCAAGGAATTCGTCTTCGAGTGGGAAGGCAAGGACAAGAACGGCAAGACGCTGCGCGGCGAGATCCGCTCGGGTGGCGAGGCCGCTGTCAGTGCGTCCCTGAGGCGCCAGGGCATTCTGGTCACGAAGGTGAAGAAGCGTCGCACCGGCGGCGGCAAGGCGATCAAGCAGAAGGACATCGCCATCTTCACGCGCCAACTCGCGACCATGATGAAAGCGGGTGTGCCCCTGCTGCAGGCGTTCGACATCGTCGCGCGTGGGAGCACCAATCCGAAGCTCACGCGGCTGCTCAACGACATCCGCTCGGATGTTGAAACCGGCACCAGCCTCTCCGCCGCGTTCCGCAAGCATCCGCTGTACTTCGATGCCCTGTATTGCAACCTCATCGAGGCCGGCGAGGCAGGGGGCATCCTGGAGCAGCTGCTGGAGCGGCTGGCGATCTACCAGGAAAAGACAATGGCGCTGAAGCAGAAGATCAAGTCAGCGCTGATCTATCCGGTCGCGGTGATGGTGGTCGCCTTCATCGTGCTCACGGTCATCATGATCTTCGTGATCCCCGCCTTCAAGGACGTCTTCAAGTCCTTTGGGGCCGACCTTCCCGCACCAACACTGGTCGTCATTGCGATGTCCGAGTTCTTCGTGCAGTACTGGTGGCTGATCTTCGGCGTGATCGGCGGCGGAGGATACATGTTCATGCAGAGCTGGCGACGATCCGAGAAGATGCAGAAGGCGATGGACCGGCTCCTTCTGCGCATTCCGGTGTTCGGGGACCTGATCAACAAATCCGTGATCGCTCGCTGGACACGCACACTGTCGACAATGTTCGCCGCCGGAGTGCCGCTTGTCGAAGCGCTGGACAGCGTGGGCGGGGCTTCAGGCAATGCGGTCTATGTCGAGGCGACGGACCAGATCCAGCGCGATGTCTCCACCGGCTCGGCGCTGACAACCTCGATGCAGAGCAGCGGCGTGTTCCCGACAATGGTGTTGCAGATGACCGCCATCGGCGAAGAATCCGGCTCCCTCGATCACATGCTGGGCAAGGCGGCCGAGTTCTACGAGGAGGAGGTCGATGAGATGGTCAAGGGGCTGTCGAGCCTGATGGAGCCCTTCATCATCGTGATCCTTGGCGTGCTCATCGGTGGCATCGTCGTGTCCATGTACCTGCCGATCTTCAAGCTCGGCGCGGTGGTCTGATCCCGATGGAGCTGGCGATACCGCAGTGGCTGCTGTCGCCGTGGGCGCTGGCTGTATTGGGGCTGTGCATCGGCAGCTTTCTCAACGTCGTCATTTATCGCCTGCCGCTCATGATGGAGCGGCAATGGTGGCGCGACGTGGCGCATCAGCTGGGTGACGCGGAATCCTGGCGGAAGGTCTTCCAGCCCAAGGATGCTCCTCCGGCCTCCATCAGGGAGGCGGCGGAGCATCTTTCGAAGTCCGCGCAGGCCCTGCCGCATTTGAGCATTGCCCGGCCCCGCTCACGCTGCCCCTCGTGCGGTCACGCGTTGCGCTGGAACGAGAACATCCCCCTCGTGTCGTGGCTCACCCTGAAGGGCCGCTGCTCGGCATGCGGTGCACGCATCTCGACACGCTATCCGCTGATCGAGTTGCTGACGGCCGTGCTGTTTGCCGCCGTCGGCCTGCGCTTCGACGGCCAGCCGGTCGCGTTGCTGTGGTGCGCCGCGGTCGCGGTGCTGCTGGCACTGGCGGCGATCGACTGGGACACTACCGTCCTGCCCGATGCCTTGACTCTGCCGCTGATGTGGGGTGGTCTGATCGCAGCGGCCTTCGGCTGGACGCTGCCGCTGTCGCAAGCCTTATGGGGCGCGGTCGCCGGGTACCTCTCGCTGTGGTCGGTGTACTGGCTCTTCAAGCTCACCAC
>DASTGE010000471.1:0-12417 GCA_035719405.1 Burkholderiaceae bacterium | reverse complement strand
GATGTCCTTCACCGTGATCGCGCCGAACTTCTCGTCGGCAAAGGCTTCAGGCTTCAGCGACTTGAGCACGTCCGACCGGCCCATGATCTCGGTGATCGGCTTGGCCGTGGCAGCCAGCATCTTCTCGACCACCGGATAGGTCTCGGGGTGAACGCCCGACACGTCGAGCGGGTTGTCGCCCTCCCGGATGCGCAGGAAGCCCGCCGCCTGCTCGAAGGTCTTCGCGCCCAGACCGCTCACCTCCATCAACTGCTGCCGGTTGCGAAACGCGCCGTTGGCATCGCGCCAACGCACGATGCTCGCGGCCACCGAGTTCGACAGCCCCGACACGCGCGCCAGCAGCGGGGCCGACGCGGTGTTCAGATCCACGCCGACCGAGTTGACGCAGTCTTCCACCACCGTACCCAACGTACGCGCCAGCTCTCCCTGGTTGACGTCGTGTTGGTATTGGCCGACGCCGATGCTCTTCGGATCGATCTTCACCAGCTCCGCAAGCGGATCCTGCAGACGACGCGCAATGCTCACCGCGCCACGCAGGCTCACGTCGAGGTCAGGCAGTTCCTTGCTCGCAAACTCGGAGGCCGAGTACACCGATGCGCCCGCCTCGCTCACCACGACCTTGTCGATCTTCGTGTCCGGCGCGAGTTGATGGATGCGCTTGATGAGGTCGGCCGCAAGCTTGTCGGTCTCACGGCTGGCGGTGCCGTTGCCGATGGCGATCAGGTCGACACCATGCGTGGCGCACAGCCGCGCCAGGATGTGGATCGAACCTTCCCAGTCGCGGCGCGGCTCGTGCGGGTAGACGGTGGTGGTGTCGAGCACCTTGCCGGTGGCGCTGACCACCGCCACCTTGACTCCCGTGCGGACGCCCGGGTCCAGTCCCATCACGACACGCTGCCCGGCGGGCGCGGCAAGCAACAGGTCACGCAGGTTTTCCGCGAACACCTTGATGGCAACGCGCTCGGCCTCCTCGCGCAAACGGGCAAAGAGATCGCGCTCGAGGCTCAACGAGAGCTTGACCTTCCAGGTCCAGCCGACGGTCTTGCGGATCAGCTCGTCGGCCGGGCGCTTGGCATGGCTCCAGCCGAGATGGCGCGCGATGCGACCTTCGGCCAGCGTCGGCCTTCCGGGCAGGATCTCCTCGTCGAGGACGAGCTTGGCGTCGAGCACCTCCTGCGTGCGCCCGCGAAACACCGCCAAGGCACGGTGGGAAGGCACGGTGCGGATCGGCTCCTCGTAGTCGAAGTAGTCGCGGAACTTCGCGACCTCGGGATCGTTCTCGTTGCGTCCGTCCATCAGCCGCGACTTCAGCAACCCCTCGGACCACAGCCATTCGCGCAGGGTGCCGACGAGCGCCGCGTCCTCGACCCAGCGCTCGGAGAGGATGTCGCGCACGCCGTCGAGCACGGCCGGCGCATCGGCGAAGCCGGCGTCGGGGTTGAGGAAGGCAGCGGCCTCGGCGAGCGGGTCGAGCGAGAGATCGGCGAAAAGCCTGTCGGCCAGCGGCTCGAGGCCCGCTTCGCGGGCGATCATGCCCTTGGTGCGACGCTTGGGCTTGTACGGCAGGTACAGGTCCTCGAGCTCCTGCTTTGTGGGCACGGCCTCGATGGCCGCCCGCAGCTCGGGCGTGAGCTTGCCCTGCTCTTCGATGCTCTTGAGCACCGCAGCGCGGCGCTCCTCGAGTTCGCGCAGGTAGCCAAGCCGTGACTCCAGCTCGCGCAGTTGTGTGTCGTCGAGGCCGTCAGTGGCTTCCTTGCGGTAGCGCGCGATGAAGGGGACGGTCGACCCGCCGTCCAGCAGTTCGACGGCAGCGTTCACCTGGGCCGGCCGAACCTTCAGCTCGGCCGCGATCTGCAAGAGGATCTTTTCCAAGGGCGATTAAACAGCGAATACGAGAGCGCGGGAGTTTAAGGCCGGGGACGTGCCGGCTGTCCGTGCGCCTCCTGCAGCTCGCGCAACGCACGCTGCACGCGCGCGAACTCCGCCTCGATTTGAGCCGCGCAAGGTAACGGGTCGCCAAGGGCTGTTGCGGGAACTCTCCTCCGAGCGCAGCTTCAAGACCGGTCAGGAACTGCGGTCAGAGGCCCAGATCACTCAAGCCCGGATGATCGTCCGGGCGTCTGCCAAGCGGCCAACGAAAGAGCCTTTCGCCTTCCTTGATCGGGAGGTCGTTGATGCTCGCATACCGACGCATCATCAGCCCCTGTTCATTGAACTCCCAATTCTCGTTGCCGTACGACCGGTACCACTGGCCCGAGTCATCATGGCATTCATAGGCGAAGCGAACCGCAATGCGGTTTCCACCGAACGTCCACAGCTCCTTGATGAGCCGGTAGTCCAGCTCGCGGTTCCATTTGCGCCGCAGGAAAGCGCGCACCTCCTCCCGGCCCACAGGGAACTCGGCGCGATTGCGCCAGCGCGTGTCTTCCGTATAGACGGGAACAACCCGATCGGGATCCCGTGTGTTCCACGCGTCCTCGGCCATGCGCACCTTCTGGCATGCCGTGTTCTCATCGAACGGCGGCACTGGAGGTCTTGTCCCGCTCATGTCACGAACCCTCGCACGGTTGATGCTCGCCGGGCTCCAAAGCCCGGGCAGCTGGGCCACCATTCGGTGGGATGCATCCTTCAGTGTCAAGTATCGTAGCGCGCCCGGCATGCTGCCTGCGTTCAAGTCACCCACGACGCTGCGCCTGCAGTGCGCATACAGTGAACACGAAGAACCGGACAGCATGAGCAGCGATGACCTTTCGACCCGTGCGCGAGCGTCCGGCACACGCTGGCTCTTGCCCAGCGGTGTCGCTCCGGACGCCGGGCCCGTGCTGCTGGCACGTGGACTGCGCGCCATCGCGGACGGCTATGTGGCCGTGTTGCTGCCGGCATACCTGATCGCACTCGGCCTGAGCCCTTTCGCAGTGGGCTTCATCGCCAGTGCCACACTGATCGGGTCGGCGCTGGGGACGATCGCCGTCGGGCTGTGGGGACATCGCTTTCACGCGCAACGCCTGCTTGCAGGCGCGTCGCTGCTGATGGCTGCCACAGGCACCGGATTCGTTGCCTTCTCTTCCCTTTGGCCGCTCGCTGCTGTGGCCTTCATTGGGACACTCAATCCCAGCTCGGGCGACGTGAGCGTGTTCCTCCCGTTGGAACATGCACGGCTCGCATCGGCTGCCAGCGGGCATGCCCGTACAACCCTCTTCGCGCGCTATAGCGTCCTCGGTGCCATATGCGGCGCGCTCGGATCGCTTGCGGCCGGACTGCCCGACGTGATGGCACTGCACGGCGGACTCTCCCGCCTTACCGCATTGAGGCTGATGTTCGCGCTGTATGCGTCGATCGGCCTGGTCGTGTGGTGGCTGTACCGGCAAGCCGGCGTCACGGCTGCTGCTCCAGGCGGCGTCGACGCGCCCTCGCCGCTCGGCCCTTCGCGACGCATCGTGCTTCGCCTGGCCGTCCTGTTCAGCGTGGACTCCTTCGCCGGCGGACTGGCCGTCAATGCGCTGATGTCGCTGTGGCTCTTCCAGCGTTTCGGGCTCTCGCTGGCACAGGCGGGAGCCTTCTTCTTCTGGACCGGTTTGTTCAGCGCTGCCTCTCAATTCGTGGCACCGCACGTGGCGAGGCGCTTCGGGCTGCTCAACACGATGGTATTCACCCACATTCCGGCGAGCCTGTGCTTGATGGCCGCCGCGCTTGCACCCAGCCTGCCGGTTGCACTGGGCTTGTTGCTGGCGCGCAGCGCGCTGTCGCAGATGGATGTGCCGACGCGCTCGGCTTATGTGATGGCCGTCGTGACGCCCCCCGAGCGACCCGCGGCAGCGAGTGTCACGGCGGTGCCCCGCAGCCTTGCCGCCGCCATCAGCCCCGTGCTCGCGGGTTCGCTGTTCGCGGCAGGTGCCATCTCCGCCCCATTGCTCGCCTGCGGAACGCTCAAGATCGTCTACGACCTGGTCCTGTGGCGAGCCTTCCGGCGCACGTCTCCCAAAGAAACCTGAACACGCTGCGCGTCAAAGTGCCCATCCGGAATTCTGGCGATCAGGCTCCTAAACTGCCGATCCTTCGATTGCAGCCGGGAGGCCGATGCGAGACCATGCGATTGACCAGAGGTGCATCAGCATCCGGATCATCCTGGCCATGGCGCTGCTCGTCCTTGGCACCAGCGCACGCGCGCAGAACTTGTCGGCGCCGAAGGCGGAATGCGACAGGCTGGCGCGCGAAGCCGTGTCCGAAGCCCGAGAAGCACTACGACTCTTCGGCGAGTTCACACCGCAAGGCCTCGGACTGTCCAACAGGGGAGAGGCCATCGACCTCGGTCCGGGTGAGGCTCGATACCTCGAGCCTCCGGGAGACACAATGACCGCCCTGCGCCGCCATCTGGACGAGGCGCTGAGAACCCGCCGCGTGCGCTGCACGGCGCTCATCTATCAGGCGACTGTGCAGACCTCGCCAACGGCAAGGCGCAGCGATGCCATCGCCCTGCAACTCACGCACCGCGACGGCTACTCTGCCGTTGTTGTTTACCCTTATCAGTACCGCGAAGAACAAGTCATTCTCGGCCCGCCGCAGCGAATTGAGCAAAAGCGGGCTGCTGGCGCGGCACCGGCCAAGCGAAACAGGCATTGAGTCAGGAGGCGAACGACTTCCTCCGCTGCGTGCGCGACTTCTCTGCATCGGACCGGGATTGCCGGAAGGCCCCTTCCATTTCGGCCCCACCCGCGCTCGAGAGGCCTTGCAGAATCGGGCACTCCGGCCGGTCGTCGCCTTTGCAGCAGTGCACGAGGTGCTCCAGCGCCGCCTTCATGGCAAGCAGTTCCTGGGCCTTGTCCTCGAGTTCGCGGATGTGTGCATTGGCAAGCGCCTTGACTTCCCGGCTCGGGCGGCTGCGGTCTTGCCACAGGCTGACGAGTCGCGCAATTTCGGGCAACGAGAAGCCGAGGTCGCGAGAGTGACGGATGAAGCGCAGGGTCTTCACCTCCGCGTCACCGTACTGCCGATAGCCCGCCCCGGTTCTGCGCGCGGGCGGCAGGAGCCCGACTTCCTCGTAGTGACGAATCATCTTCGCCGACACGCCGGACGCCGCAGACGCTTGGCCGATGTTGAGCATGTGATAACCCTCTACAGCGTCAGATCGGACCTTACTCGAAATGCCATCTGCAAAGTGTATCCAGCTCGAATGGCGGCTGCGATTGCTCGCTGGTTCCGCCACCGCCGCGCCCAGCATCCCACGTCGCACAAAGTGCGGGAAGACCATCTTTACTACCCTGGCGGTGTACTGCGCGCCGATGCGCAGGTTCTGGATCGGGGTCCAGAACAACTCGTATGTGAAACCGCGGGCGCCCCATTCGTGATCCGATGCCACCCCCTTCGGGGGGATAGAGGGCACTGGACTGCCCACTCACAATGACCACCCTTGAGGTAACGAGGACCGCCGGCTTCGTGCTGCGGCGGAAGTATCTTCCGGCATCCCGCAGCAAAGCCGGCAGCGGTTGATGCCGCCAGTGGAGGCGAGCAGCAGTCCCCGAGCTGCATTCTCATCACGCGGCACGGCGAGAGAGCACCGGGAGACTAAAGGAACGCAATCGAGTGAAGACAGGACCGGGTTGTCGACGATGGCGTATGAGCCGGGCAACTCACCCTGCACCTCCATCGTGGCCGCATTCGGGTGTCCTGATGTCCTCATCGCCACCACCCCGGCGGCCACCCTCGCAACTTCCGAGAGGCAGTCGAACAGCAGGGAGACAGATGTCGTGATGACCGCACTTTTGACGGACGATGACGTATTGGATATCGACGGTGAACTGCTGGACGCGTTACAGCAACGGCTCAGGCTGGGTCGAAGCAGCGAACCCTCCCTGGCCTTTGGCGTCGAAAGCGAACGTGGACAGATTTATCGCCTGATCCGCACGGACAGCCTATGGGAGGCTGGCTGCATCTTCAATGTGGTCACCGCACTTGGGTTCGACATCCTGCACGCGGCCACTGTCTCGCGACCTCGGCTATCGCGTGTCTTTCGATACCGTGGAGCGACGGTTTCATAGGCACTCCGTTCACGGCGTTCTTTCAGGTCTTCGCGCGTTCCCGCTGGTAAACGAGCCCGTGAGGCGGGCCGACGGGCCGATCCACATCATCACCATGCGGGCCTTGACATGCGCCAGCGCCATGTGGAAGCCGCGCGACAGGGCCGCCTTCCAGCCGAACACCTCGCTGACTAGCGCAAAGGCGAACTCGCTTGCCACCGGCGCAGCGCCTGTCTTGCCGGTACTCGCGGCGGCTTTTCGAGGCAGGAAGCTTTGCGTCGGTCGGTCATGGAGGGTCGATGAGACGTACGTGCGGGCGGGATGCCAGTGGAAGTACCTGTACAGAGCCGTCGATCGGCTCGGTCAAACAATGGACTTCCTGCTGACCGCTCACCGCGACGAAGCGGCCGCGCGCCGATTCTTCAAGCAAGCGAATGATTTGCTCCGCCGACGCAGACGCCTTCGCCATAGGGAGCCGCCTTGAACTCAGGCAGTGCCTCCGTAACCTCCGAGAACTCGGCAAGACGAGGAAACTTCTCGGCAGCGACCACCTCCGGGAGCATCTGACAGGTGAAGTGCCACGCCACGCCGACAGTGACGCCTGCCTGCCGAATGCCGGAGCGGGTGGCCGGAAGTGAAGCGCGCGAAAGCTCCTTCTCCAACTCGGCGTATGCTGAATTCAACTGCCCCGTCACCCGATTCACCCACGGTTGATAGAGCTTCTCCGGCGGACGGACGTTGTGTTCGTAGGCAAGTTGGACGCTCTTCTCCATTGCGGCCAGCGCCAGGCCGATCAACCGCAAGTCATGCTGAAGCACTTTCGAGTCAACCGGCATGAGCGTTCGCGGCCGTGCGAGCGCTTCCGCATATTCCAGGATGAGCGTCGAATCCATCAGAACCTCGCCATCGTCGCAAATCAAAGTGGGCGCTTTGACCACTGGATTGATCTGCTGGAACTCGGCGAACGTGCGGAACACGGAGAGCGACTGGTGCTCGAAGCGAAGCCCCAGCAACTGCAGCGAGATGGCAACCCGGCGAACATAGGGTGAGTCCAACATGCCAATCAGCTTCACGCGTTCTCCTGTGACGATGGAACGATGGACCTGAAACGGGGCGGCACGACAGCACCTGCGACCGCGCAGCATCATAGATCACGGCCCGGTCAGGGACGACAAGCGATGCAAGCTTGCTCTTGATCCGCCAGCGTGATGAAGCCCGGACCCGTCACGCGCGCATCGCCATGTGCTGACATCTTCGTTGCGTCGCACCTCGCACATTTTTCAACTTCTTTATGCCGTCCGTTTTACGATCTTCCTCGTCATGCACTAGGAGGGTTGCAGATGGAGGTCGCTTATATCGCGCTCGGCGTCGCGCTCTGGCTCCTGATGGTCGCGATGGCAATCGGGTGCGCCAAGCTCGGAGGGTCGGCGAAATGACCTGGATGTATGTGCTGGGAAGCATCGCCTCCGTGGGGCTGCTGGTCTACCTGGTGACAGCGCTGCTTTATCCCGAGAGATTCTCATGACCGCGCATGCATGGCTGCTTCTGGCTACCTACAGTGTCGTGCTGTCGGTGCTCGCCGTGCCGTTGGGGCGGTACATCGCGCATGTCATGGAAGGTCGCCTGCGATTGGGGGCGCGGCTCGAAGCGCTTCTGTATCGGATCTGCGGCATCGACCCTGAAGCCGAGATGGGCTGGCTGCAGTACACCCTGGCCATCCTGCTTTTCAACGGCATCGGTCTGATCGTCGTCTATGCGCTGCAGCGCCTGCAGCTGTGGCTGCCGCTGAACCCGCAAGGACTCCCGAACGTCTCGCCCGATTCATCATTCAACACGGCAATCAGCTTCGTGACCAACACGAACTGGCAGGGCTATGGCGGCGAGACCACGATGAGTGATCTCACGCAGATGATGGGTCTGGGCGTGCAAAATTTCCTGTCGGCCGCCACCGGCATTGTGGTCATGATCGCGCTGATCCGGGGCTTCGCGCGCCACACGGCCAAAGGCGTGGGCAACGCGTGGGCGGATTTGACCCGGGTCACGCTCTGGGTGCTGCTGCCACTGTCGTTCGTCGTCGCGCTGTTCCTCGTGCAGCAGGGCGTGGTGCAGACCTTCGACGGCTACAAGGACGTGCAGACGCTCGAAGTCGTCAAGTACCAGGAGCCGAGACTTGGCCCCGACGGGCAGCCGCTGAAGGATGCCCAGGGCCACCCGGTCATGGAGGCCAAGAATACCGACAAGCAGCAATTGCCGATGGGGCCGGCCGCGTCGCAGATCGCGATCAAGCAATTGGGCACGAACGGCGGCGGCTTCTTCAATGTCAATTCGGCGCATCCCTACGAGAACCCGACGCCGCTGTCGAACTTCGTCGAGACGCTGGCCATCCTGCTGATCCCCGCCGCCTTGTGCTTCACCTTCGGGCAGATGGTCGGCGATCGGCGACAAGGCTGGGCCGTGTTCGCGGCGATGGCTGTCATGTTCCTCGCGGTCACCATCGGCGCAATGGCCTTCGAGCAGCAGGGCAACCCGCAATTCCCGTCTGCCGGCGTCGACCAGGAAGAACACGCGACGCAGGCCGGCGGCAACATGGAAGGCAAGGAGGTGCGCCTCGGCATCGCCGAGTCGGTGTTGTGGGCCTCGGCCACCACGGTCGCCTCCAACGGGTCGGTGAATTCGATGCACGACTCTTACACACCGCTGGGCGGCCTCATTCCGCTGCTGAACATCCAGCTCGGCGAGGTCGTCTTCGGCGGCGTGGGCTCAGGGCTGTACGGCATGCTGGTGTTTGCCATCATCGCGGTATTCATCGCGGGCCTGATGATCGGCCGCACTCCGGAGTACCTCGGCAAGAAGATCGAGGCCTATGAGATGAAGATGAGTTCGCTGGCGATCCTCATCGTTCCGCTGCTCGTGCTGGGCGGAACCGCCATTGCGGTGTTGACCGAATCGGGGCGCGCGGCCATCTCGAACCCAGGCGCCCACGGCTTCTCCGAGATCCTCTACGCCTTCTCCTCGGCGGGCAACAACAATGGCAGCGCATTCGCCGGACTCGGCGTCAATACGCCCTTTTACAACACCATGCTCGGCATCGCGATGTGGTTCGGCCGATTCACGGTGCTGATTCCGGTGATGGCGATGGCCGGGTCACTCGCGGCGAAGAAACGCCTGACCGTAACCGCGGGAACCATGCCCACCCACGGCCCGCTGTTCGTCGTGCTTCTGATCGGCACGGTGCTGCTGGTCGGCCTGCTGAACTATGTACCCGCGCTCGCGCTCGGCCCGGTGATCGAACACCTGTTGCTTTGGAAGTAACCGCGCGAAAGCAAGGTCATGACACGCAAGACATTCACTCTGTTCGATCCGGCGCTGCTGAAGCCGGCAATGGTCGAATCGTTCAAGAAGCTGAGCCCGCGTCAGCAATGGCGCAACCCGGTGATGTTCGTCGTCTACGTCGGCTGCATCATCACGACCGCGCTCTTCCTTCAGGCGCTCGTCGGCAAGGGCGAAGCACCGTCGGGCTTCATCCTGATGATCGCGCTGTGGCTGTGGTTCACGGTGCTGTTCGCCAACCTCGCCGAGTCGCTGGCCGAGGGCCGCAGCAAGGCACAGGCCGCGTCACTGCGCAGCCTCAAGAGGCAGACCTTGGCAAAGAAGCTTGCCGAGCCGAAGTACGGGGCCAATTGGCAACCGATCGAATCCGCGGAACTGCGCAAGGGCGATGTCGTCCTCGTGCTGGCCAAGGACGTGATCCCCGCGGACGGCGAAGTGATCGAAGGTGTCGCGTCAGTCGACGAAAGTGCGATCACCGGCGAGTCCGCGCCGGTTATCCGCGAAAGCGGCGGCGACTTCTCCGCCGTGACCGGCGGCACGCGGGTGCTGTCCGACTGGATTGTCGTGCGCATTACGGTGAACCCCGGCGAGACTTTCGTCGATCGCATGATCGCGATGGTTGAAAGCGCCAAGCGGCAGAAGACGCCGAACGAGATTGCCCTCACCATTTTGCTGGTCGCGCTGACCATCGTGTTTCTCGGCGTGACGGTGACACTGCTGCCGTTCTCGCTGTTCAGCGTCGGGGCCGCCCACGCGGGCACACCGATCACCGTGACCGTGCTCGTCGCGCTGCTGGTGTGCCTGATTCCGACCACCATCGCCGGCCTGCTGTCGGCCATTGGCGTGGCGGGCATGAGCCGCATGATGCAGGCCAACGTCATTGCCACTTCGGGACGAGCGATCGAGGCCGCGGGCGACGTGGACGTGCTGCTGCTGGACAAGACCGGCACCATCACGCTCGGCAATCGCCAGGCCTCCGCCTTCCTGCCGGCGCCCGGTGTGAAGGAGAGCGAACTGGCCGACGCCGCGCAGCTGGCGTCGCTGGCCGACGAGACGCCCGAGGGCCGCAGCATCGTCGTGCTGGCCAAGCAGAAGTTCAATCTGCGCGAGCGCGACCTGCAGGGCATGGAGGCGCACTTCGTTCACTTCTCGGCACAGACGCGTATGAGCGGCGTGAACCTGCCGCTGCAGATGCAGACACAGGCGGTGGTGGGCAGCGACACCGTTGCCATGAAGATGCGCGAGATCCGCAAGGGTGCTGCAGATGCCATCCGCCGGCACGTTGAAACACTCGGCGGCTCGTTCCCCGCGGCGCTCCACACGACGATCGAGGAGGTTTCTCGCCGTGGATCCACGCCACTGGTCGTGTGCGACGGCATCAAGGTGCTGGGTGTCGTGGAATTGAAGGACATCGTCAAGGGAGGCATCAAGGAACGCTTCGCCGAGATGCGGCGCATGGGTATCAAGACCGTGATGGTGACGGGCGACAACCGGTTGACCGCGGCGGCCATTGCGGCCGAGGCCGGTGTGGACGACTTCCTTGCCGAGGCCACGCCCGAGGACAAGCTCGCGCTGATCCGCAAGCACCAGGCCGAGGGCAGGCTGGTCGCAATGACCGGTGACGGCACCAACGACGCACCCGCGCTCGCTCAAGCCGACGTGGCGGTGGCGATGAACTCCGGCACGCAGGCGGCCAAGGAGGCCGGCAACATGGTCGATCTCGACAGCAACCCGACGAAGCTCATCGAGGTGGTCGAGACCGGCAAGCAGATGCTGATGACGCGTGGTGCGCTCACGACCTTCAGCGTCGCCAACGACATCGCCAAGTATTTCGCGATCATCCCGGCCGCGTTCGTGACGACCTATCCGCAATTGCAGGCGCTCGACGTAATGAAGCTTGCCAGTCCAAGTTCGGCCATTCTCTCGGCGGTGATCTTCAATGCGCTGATCATCATCTTCCTCATCCCGCTCGCGCTGAAGGGCGTGCGCTACCGGCCCCTGGGCGCTGCGGTCCTACTGCGCAACAACATGCTCGTCTATGGCCTGGGCGGTGTCATCGTGCCGTTCATCGGGATCAAGCTCATCGACATGGTCCTGAGCGCAATCGGTCTGGCCTGATTCGCGAAAGCTCCCAATGAAAACCCAGATTCGTCCTGCCGTGGTGCTCTTCGTCGTGCTGACGGCGATCACGGGGCTCTTCTATCCCTTGGCGGTCACGGGCATCGCGAAGCTGGCCTTTCCTCGCCAGGCCGGCGGCAGCCTGCTGATGAAGGAGGGCAAGCCGGTCGGCTCGTCGTTGATCGGGCAGTCGTTCACCGACCCGAAGTACTTCTGGAGCCGTCCATCGGCGACATCGCCAATGCCGTATAACGCCGGCAATTCAGGCGGTTCGAACCAGGGGCCGTTGAATCCGGCCTTGCTCGACGCCGTCAAGTCGAGGGTCGAGGCGCTGAAGGCGGCCGATCCGGAGAACAAGGAGCCGGTGCCGGTCGATCTGGTCACGGCATCGGCCAGCGGGCTCGATCCTCACATCAGCGTGGCCGCGGCGCAATATCAGGCTGGGCGCGTCGCGCGGGCGCGCGGCTTGGCGCCGGAAATCGTGAGGTCCGCCATCGCCCGCCATACCAACGGACGGGTGCTCGGCGTACTCAGCGAGCCACGCGTCAACGTGCTGGAGCTCAACCTTGATCTGGACACAGCGGGCCGCCATTAGCAATTAGCAAATAGCCGGCGGAACCCGCTTGCTTCGCTGCCGGGGCGTGCTGATCCAGAATCGCTCATCATGACGGATTCGCGCCCCGACCCCGACCAACTCCTCGCGCGGATCAAGCAGGAGGAGGCGAAGGCGCTGCGCGGCAAGTTGAAGATCTTCTTCGGCGCCTCGGCCGGAGTCGGCAAGACCTACGCCATGCTGTCGAGCGGGCGCGCATTGCAGTTGCAGGGTGTCGACGTGCTGATCGGCGTGGTCGAGACGCACGGCCGCGCCGAAACCGAGGCCTTGATCGCTGGCGTCGAGCGGCTGCCCTTGAAGGAGGTCAACTACCGGAACCGCACGCTCAAGGAGTTCGACCTC
>DASTGE010000470.1:0-17165 GCA_035719405.1 Burkholderiaceae bacterium | reverse complement strand
GCACGGGTTTTCTCTCCGATGCCGACCAGCGCCAGCTGACCTGCGCACTGCAGAACATGCGCATGTCGTGCGACAGCACGTATCTGCTCGATCAGGAGACCGACCACGGCACGAAGGCCGACGAGCTGATGGCCATGCTGGAGGACCTGTTCGAGCAGCCGGAGGCCAAGGTCGTGGTCTTCAGTCAGTGGGTGCGCATGCACGAGGTGATCGCGCGGAGGCTGAAGGCGCGGGGATGGGATCATGTGCTGTTCCACGGCGGCGTTCCAGGCGACGGACGGCAGGCATTGATCGATCGCTTCCATGACGACCCGAAGTGTCGCGTCTTCCTTGCCACCGATGCGGGTGGCGTGGGACTCAACCTGCAGCATGCAGCGGCGGTCCTGGTGAACATGGACCTTCCCTGGAACCCGGCCGTGCTGGAGCAGCGTATCGGGCGCGTCTATCGGCTGGGGCAGCGCAAGAATGTGCACGTCGTCAACTTCGTCGCGCAAGGCAGCATCGAGGAGGGCATGTTGTCGGTGCTGTCATTCAAGAAGTCTTTGTTCGCGGGGGTGCTCGACGGCGGCCAGAGCGAGGTCTTCATGCAGGGCACGCGCCTGTCCAAGTTCATGGAGGCGGTCGACGAAGTCACGGGCGGGATCGGACCGGCCGAGGTGGCCGAAGCGGTCAAGCCGACAGAGGCAGGGCGTACCGAGGTCGAGGGAGCAGACGCGCCACCGCCTGCAAACGTGAGCGTGCCGGCTTCGCAGCCAACGCTGTCGAAGGACAGCGGGCCGCAGCGGGCGCAAACATCCGTTGAGGATCCCTGGGCTGCACTGATTGACGCGGGGTTGGGCTTCGTGGAGTCGCTGCGCGGTGGGAATTCCGGCGAGCGCACCCCGGCAATCCGGATCGAGCATGATGCAGCCACTGGTCGTGACGTGCTGAAGATTCCGATGCCTCAGCCCGAGACGATGCAGCGTCTCGTCGATGCCTTCAACACATTCCTCAACGAGCGGCGGCGGGACAATGGATAGAGTCGTCTCGACCTACGTTCAGCGCGCATCCGAGCGTGCTTCAGATCGTGTCGATACCGACGCGCTCTCGAGTACCCGCGTTGGTCGTGACGGCTTGTTCGCCGTTGCCTTGACCTGGCCCTGCGTTTGACTCGCCATTTTGCGCAGCCGCTCGAGCAGGACCGAGTCAAGACGACCACGATGCACGACCGGAGCGACGGCTTCGGCGTTTGACGAAGTCGCCGCCTGAAGGGCCTGCTCGCGTTGCAGTTGCACCCATCCGCGACCTTTGCCGCGGTCGGCATGCGTCTTGACGTGCACCGCGCTGAACTCCGTGAAGTCCATTTCGTGGCACTCATTTTCGGTGACAGGCGCAGAGGTGTGCAGGTGGATATACAGCGGCTGCACTGTTGCGCCCTCAGACAAGGGTGACAGTGCCGTGGGTTGCAAGACCATCTCGAAGAGCGTGGCACGGCCGTCGCCGGGGTCGAGGGTGGATGGCAGCGAGCGGGGGAGGCCGACGCTGGCGATCTGGCCGCGATCGAGAAGGTATTCGAGGTGCGCTTTGCGCGGCGCATTGTGGGTCTTGACTGCGTCGGACTGCGCGTGGCGTGCCCAGGTATCAATTTCGTCGAGAGCGGCCAGGCGGTCGATGAGATCTTCCTGGCTGCGCTGCAGTTCGGCATCGGTCGGCGTTCTCTCCAGAGCCGCCGTCACCTTGTCGAGAAGGTCCGTCAGCCCTTTACGCTTGCCGAACTTGTCATGCACGAAATTCGAAACCGCATTTTCGATCGCCAGGGCAGTACCTTGCAGAGCGTAGTCGACAACGAGCGTCGGCAATCCCTCCGATCGCGCGATTTCGATGGGATTGCCGCCGAAGTCCCGCGCTTTCTTCAGGGTCACGCGAGTATGCTTCAACGCTTTGCGTATGTCAGTCCGAAGCTCGGAGCTTGTGTCTGCATCCGATTTGGTCGCCACGCCCTCGGCCCCTTGTGTAGTCGACTTGCCGAACCGCCGTTTTGATTTGCTTCGTGCCTTCGTCTTCGAGGACGCTTGTTGCTGCTCCTTCCCTGCAGAAGCAGATGCAGTCTCGGAGGACGGCGTCGCCTCCTTTGTATCGGTCGAATCGTCTGTATCTGTCGATTGAGACTCTGACAAGCCCATGTAAACGCATTGCCGATCGACGATCCATGTGCGTTGCGAGACGATGACGTTGGCTGCCAACGAAATATTCATCGCTGCATTGCGGGCGCTAGGCGTCAATACGTCGGTCACGCTCATCACCGCATCAGCAAAGCTTTCGCAGCCCGCCTGCATCCGATCGAGCTGGCGCTCGCAATCACCCAGCAATTGACTTTGTTTGCCTGGATCAATATCCAGGCCGAGGACAGTCTCCCAGGCAAAGATCGCATTTTGAAGATCGTTGTAGATCTGCACGAATCCATCCAGGGCATACTGAAGGCGGGGCGGAAGCTCGGGCCTGGCTTCCTGCCCGATCAGCACAAAGCACTGCTCGGCACAGCTTGCGGCGACGTGAGCCGAATCGAATCCCGTCTCACGCAGCAGTTTGTGTTGATCACCCACCGACGTCCCGAGTGGGTTGGTGATGGCGCGAATTCTGAGGTTTTTGCACTCGTTGGAGATTTTATCTATTTCGTAGCTGGCGGCAATGGGTCGACGGAGATTGGTCTCCAGGAACGCCTGGTTCCTATAAATGAAAGCGTTAATCTGCTTCAAAAGGCATTGAATGTCGGTGCAAATGTTATAAACCGCCTCATCGAGTTGGTCTGCCTTGCCCAGCAGATCCTTCTTGCGTCGAGTGTTGGCTCTCCTGTATTCGTCGGCGTGCCTGTCAAGAGCTTCTTTCACGGCTTCCAGCCCACGCCGTGGCAGTCGAACCATCACGCCCAGATCGCGGGCTCTCGGGAATGCGTCTTTGATGTAATTCCAGTTCGTACGAAGTTCGTTTACAGCGGCCGCAGGGTCGTAACGCCGGTGCGACGCCTCTTGTGACGGAGAACCCGCGATCGCGCTGTGTCTGCTGCTCTGGGTAAATAGATGCTTTCGAAGACGGACCTCTTCGGTGAAGGCAGAGACCAGAGTCTCGGTCGCGTCAGCCAGCCTTGCTTTCGCCTGGCTTGCTGCCGGCTCTGCTTGTTCCGTCATAGAGGACAATGCAAGTTCAATGCGGCGGCCCGCCTCTTGAACATTGCCAAGCAGTCTGACAGACAGGTCGAAGTACCCATCCTGCGCCTGCGAGTCCAGACGACCGTCCTGCACGGCCACCAGGTTCTGAAGCGCATCATTCAACTTGAGCCTGGCGAAATCGAATGCTTTGATCGCAGCGGAAACATCGGAGTCGGTCAGTTGCTGTCTTGCACCTCCAGAGGAGAGGACAAACGCGTTTTCGGACAATCCTGTAGTCGCGCTTGCCAGAAAGTAGGGACGCTGTCTTTCCCAATCCGGTCTGAGGTCGAGAGAGGCTGCCCTATCCCAGATGGCGATCCATTCCGAGAGCAGTTGACGCCTTTCTCTGCATTCGTCGAGTATTTTCGCGCGATGATCGTCGCCTTCGGGGTCTCTCGGCAACCAATAAAGACAGATCGAAATGGAAGACAGCACGTGATCCATCTTCTCTTGAAAATCGCACTTTTGTGCCGTCAATACCAGCCTGTTTCCAGCATCGGCTCGCGCGTATTCGTCGTCGAATGTGGCAACGGACCGGCGAGCGGTTTCCAAAACCCGGCGCAGCAACTGTGTCGCCAGGCGAACGTCGCTGACTTTCCAGAACGCCTCCTGCGCTTTGCGCCACGTTGTCGTCACCTTTTCTGCCTCACTCGTCGCGTCGTAGCGCTCGAGCAATTTCTCTTTGCCTTTGGGTGATGGGGCCGGCTGCCGGGGACGTCCCGCCGTCGATGCGTCCGCGACGGGGCGTCGGCTCGAGTGGATCGCCTGCTGAGATGTCGCAGGCGAATTGGAACTCTGCGCGCGCGCGGCGCCAGAAGCCTCTTCGCTGCTGCCGGATGCGGGGGGCGGTGGCGTGAGTGAAACGTTGACGATGCGACCTGACATGTTGTGCTCTATGCTCGATATTGCGGGCAGGATAATCGGCGCCGGGATTTCAGAGAAACGGGTTCGCGAAGGCGTTTGCGTGAATACGAACCATATTTGCGCAGGCCTGAATGTCAACAACACATGCAATCACATGAGCGCGCTGCCATTGCGGCTGAGAGTGGCTGAGAGGGGCCACGCGAATATCGGGCGCGTTCTGCTCGATCAGGGTGCCGGACGGAACAGCGATAACGGACCGTTTGACATGACCCCGCTCATCCTCGCGGCCAGAAAGGGGTCAATGCCGAAAGCGTCAGGGTCTTGAATGGATGTGCCGATCTTGACGCTGCAATCGAGATGCAGAAATCTGCTTTTATGGGAGCGGTTAGATTAGGTTAGCGCTTGTCATTGCGGGCCTGGCCCGCCCGCTTCATTCTTGTCGCTGGCATCAGGCAGCCGGAGGATCCCCGTGGTGTAGTCGTACTCGAACACCTCGCCGTGCCGGGCCCACGCAATGACGGTGCCAAGCACGCGTTCGGCCTCCGCTGCGTCGAGGTGCTCGCTCAATAAACGCAGGAAGGGCTTGTCGGGGAGTTGACCTGATTCCTCCTGCTCCAGGCTGTGCCTGATGTGGGCGGCCAGCGGCACATGGGCGAGGAGCTGTTGCCCGAAGATCTCCTGTCGCAGCGAGTGGGCGCCTTCCACATAGCGCCGTCCAAGCGCGGTGATCTGCAAGTCGCCGCTTTCGAGCAGCGCAAGCCCCAGCAGCGACACCGCATGTGCCACGGGCAGCAGCTCGGCGTCGGTCAGTTCGGTTTCCTCGGCCAGCTTGGGCAGGTCGGCACGTCCGTTGAAGGCGGGCTGCACGAGCAGTTCGAGCACGGCGTCCATGCGCGCGACATCCGCTTCGGGCAGCCGCTCGGCCAGCGGCGCGGCTTGAGGCGCTTCGGCGAGGCGCCCCGCTCGACGCGCGCCTGCAGTCATGAGCGCATAGACCTCGTCGATCAAGGCGCGAACGTCGGCGCTTTCGGGATCGCGCGGCCGCGGCAGTTGAACCGCGAGCTGGCAGCGGATGCGGCCTGGGTCGCTCGCGAAGATCAACACGCGGTCGGCCATCAGTACCGCCTCCTCGATGTTGTGCGAGACGACGAGCATCGCCTTGGTCGGCATGGTGCCGCTGCGCCAGAGATCGAGGATGTCTTCGCGCAGCCGCTCGCCGGTCAGCACGTCAAGTGCCGAGAAAGCTTCGTCCATGAGCAGCACCTCGGGCTCGGTGACGAGCGCGCGCGCGATGCCCACCCGCTGGCGCATGCCGCCCGAAAGCTCCCTCGGCAATGCACCCTCGAATCCGGCGAGGCCGATGAGTGCAATCGCGCTTTCGGCCTTCTGGGCGCGCTGCTGAGGCGCTACGCCGCGCGCCTCCAGCCCGAGTTCCACGTTCTGCTGCACCGTGAGCCAGGGAAAGAGGGCAAAGGACTGGAACACCATGCTGATGGCGCGCGCCGGCCCGTAGAGGGGCTGGCCGCGGTAGCGCACTTCACCTTTGTCCGCATGGATCAGGCCGGCCATGATGCGCAGCAGAGTGCTCTTGCCCGAGCCCGACTGGCCCAGCAGCGCGACGATCTCACCCTCGCGCAGGGTGAAATCGACCGCGTCGAGCACAGGACGCTCATGACCGTCGGCGGAGCGAAAGCTCTTGCCCACGGCATTCAGGTCAATGATGGCAGCCATTGCGCGATCGATTCTCCGGCGTTTTCAGGATTCAGAAATGCATGCGGTCCTCTGCGAGCCGGTACAGACGCCGCCAGAGAAAATGATTGAGGCCCATCACGAACAGGCACATGACACCGATGCCCAGCGCGATGCGCGGGAAGTCGCCAATGGCCGTCATTTGCGCGATGTAGCTGCCCAGGCCCTTGGCCTGGACGGTGGTGTTGCCCCAGGTCACATACTCCGCGACGATGCTCGCGTTCCACGAGCCGCCGCTTGCCGTGATGGCGCCTGTGACGAAGCTGGGGAACACGGCGGGCAGCAGAAAGCGCCTCCACTTCAGCCGGCCGGTCAGCCCGAGGTTCTGTGCGGCATAACGAAGTTCGCTTGGCACGCTCGACGCGCCCGCGATCACGTTGAAGAGGATGTACCACTGCGTGCCGAACACCATCAGCGGCGACAGCCAGATGTTCGGGTTCAGGTGCCAGCGCACGATGAGCACCACGAAGATCGGAAACAGCAGGTTGGCCGGAAAGGCCGCAAGGAACTGCGCCACCGCCTGCAAGCGTCCCGCCCATCGCGGGTTCATGCCGATCCACACACCAACGGGTACCCACACCAGCGCCGCCAGCACGATCAGCGTCAGAACCCGCGCGAGGGTGTAGAGCCCCAGCACGAGGACGTGTCCCGCCTCGCCCCAGCCGACTTCCCCGTGGACGAAGCTCACGAGCCGCCAGATCGCGAACATCACGCCGGCGGCGAGCAGCGCGTCCCACGCACGTTCGAATGTGGCGGGTATGCCGCGCGGACGCGAGCGGATCGAGGTGCCGTCATATGGGCGGCGGAAGACGAGCAGGCTGCGTTCGAGTTGCCGTACCACCCAGGCGGCGGCGGCCTGCGTGGCACTGGTGCGTCGTAGCCATTCCAGCAGCCATGAGCGCGGGCTGGAGTCGGATCCGCTTTCCTCGAACCGGAACTTGTCGGCCCAGGCCACCAGCGGTCGGAACAGAAGCTGGTCGTACAGCAGGATGCCCACCAGCATGCACGCGATCGCCCAGCCGATGGCATGCAGGTTCCGGGCTTCGATCGCCATTGCGATATAGGAGCCGACGCCCGGAAGCTTGATGCTTTGATTCGACACCGCGATGGCCTCCGAGGCGACGACGAAGAACCAGCCGCCCGACATCGACATCATCATGTTCCACAGCAGCCCGGGCATCGCGAAGGGCAGCTCCAGCCGCCAGAAGCGCTGCCAGCCCGAGAGCTGGAACACGCGCGCGGCCTCCTGAAGCTCCGAAGGCACGGTGCGCAGCGACTGGTAGAGGCTGAAGGCCATGTTCCAGGCCTGAGACGTGAAGATGGCGAAAATCGCCGCACACTCCACCCCGATGAGGTTGCCGGGAAACAGGGCGATGAAGCCGGTGACGGTGATCGACAGGAAGCCGAGGATCGGGATGGACTGCAGGATGTCGAGCATGGGCACCAGCACGCGCTCGGCAGCGCGGTACTTCGCGGCGAGCACGGCGAAGACGCAGGCAAAGACAAGCGACGCCGCCAGCGCCATGAACATGCGCAGCGTCGTCCGCAGAAGGTAGTAGGGCAGCTGCCAGGGGTCGAGCGTCAGCGGCAGCGTTTCCCCCGGCTGGAAGGGGCGTGCCATCTGCGAGGCCGCATAGCCCAGCAGCACGAGGCCGGCCAGGACCAGAGGCAGCAGCGCCCAGTCCCAGCGGTTGATGGGGGCCTCGACCGTCTGCCGGGGGAAGAATTCGTTCTTGTTCGACATGAGGGCGCGCGTGAGCGAACTCGCGATGATCCCATGCGCGAACGGCAGTCCGGTTTTGTGCAAGGGGCAACCTTGCGTGCGCTGCGACGATGCCGGTCATCGCGCACCGGCATGTCGACAATGAGGATCAGCGGGAGGAGCGTTCCTGCGCGATGGCCTGACGGCGCCTGATCTTCACAATCGTGATCAACAGGAGCCCGGCACTCATCAGTCCCACGGACGGTGACTCAGGCACGGGTGACACGGCAACGCCGCCGAGGCCTGAGAAGTCGTTGGCAACGAATGCGCTGAAGGGGCCGACTGCGACCGAGCCGCTCGCCAGGCCGATGCTCGCAGCGCCGGTGTGCACCGTGTATTCGATCTGGACCGATTGGCCTGGGGCCAGCGTGCCGAGGGATACGGACCCGTCGTAGCGGGCGAAATCGTATCCATTGCCCACTGAGGTGAGTTTTTCGACGTAGCCGATGTTCGTGCCTGTGTAGCTGCATTGCCGCCCCGCGCACTGGGCGCTGGTGCTCCATGCCTGAGCGCCGTTGAGCAGGACCGCGGCGGACAGCTCGGCCGTCGCAGCACCGGGGGAGACGGCACTGACGGCGTCAATCAGGTGCCCCTCGTTGAGCGTGAAGTCAAAGGCATACCGCTGGCTGAACGGCATATTATTGATAAACGTAACATCATAAACAATATCGTTCGATCTGCGCAGCACGTCCATTGAGAAGAACGCACTCGTCATCGACGAGATCCGGCCGGTCGCAGCGTCTGCGTAGATGTCATTGTCGACCGGACCGTCGTACAACACCGTGGTGCCCGTCTCGGAGTGGGCGACTGCACCGTTGATCGTCTGTGTCGCCTTCACGGTCGCGCCGCTGAGTGTCTGGGCCGACACTGGAACGAAGTGGCAGCTCGCGCCAAGCGCTAGCGCCAATGCACCGGCATGTCTGATTTTCATGTATTAAATTGTTCCCGCAGATAAAAATTGAATCAACACTGCGTCCGATCATGCTCGGAGCGCGGGGGCGGTATATCGGAAGGCCTGCGGGCGGGCCATCCCTAAGTCGACAAAGGCACGGGTAAAGAAGTCCGCGCCATGAGCTGAGTCCCGACGGGGGGGTGGAGTATGGCGCCAACGCACAGGCATGGCGCACAGTCAATTGAAGAAGCTGCGTTGAAGAAGCCGGCAGCCCTCGCGTCATCGCGCTCGCAGGGCGCTATTCAATATTTCAAATGTCTCCGGCCAGCATTTGGATTAGCGATGGCTTCATCGTGGCCTTGTTGAACCGCGGTAAGACTCATCCACGATCGCGCGTGGGTCGGTGCTGCCTTTCTTCTCGTTCAGGCTTCGCCGTTTTTGGCATGCCTTCGCCTGTTCTGACTTGCCCCCAGAAAAGGGTGGGACCATGTCCCGCCGGCCATGGTTCTCGAACGCTGTGCGAGCCGGTACAGGCTGGGCTTGGCAGTGCTTGCTGCCCATCCGGAAAAGGGTGGTGGACGGTTCAGGTCCGCAGCCCGTTATCAATCTCTTCAACGTCACGTGCCCGCATCATTCGCGGCGAATTCTTATGGAAAACAGAAGCAGCATAGGCAGTCGAAGCAAAGGGTCCCAGTCATTCAGGAGCGCAGTCGGATCTTCATCATCGGCAAGCTCGGAAGCGACGCGTCGGAGCCTCAGCAATTTCAGCGCTGGCGGTCCGGCACCGAGGCCTGGCAGCAGCAGGATGTCAGGGCAGAGCGCAAGCGTGCCGGGGGGTTCATTGTCCGGGAGCGGGCAAAGCGTGTACCGAAGCGCGAGCGCCGACCCCTCGCGATATGCGCCCGCACCACCCATGCTCGAATATGCGGAGTCCGGCGTCAGCGCGTCGAATGCATACGGCGACCCGGCGGAAAGCGTCGTGAACTTCTCAATCGCTGGCGATCCGGGCCCTTCATCGTCCGGGAGCCAGCACAGCGAGTCTCGAAGCTCCAGGTCGTCGGACTATCAACCTGCGTTGGACAGGTTTGAGAGCGACTGGAGCGAGGGAAGAAGCGGCGGCCAAGGCTATTCTGCCTCTCGATACGCGCCTGCACCACCGGAGTTGCAGGCTGGACGGTCTGGCATCGGCTCCTCGAGTCGATACTCGCAGGGGGCAGAGAGCTATCACATCGCGTCTGGAAGCTCCACGCCGTCGGACTATCAACCCGCGGCGGATGCGTTTGGCAGCGACTGGAGGCAGGGAAGGAGCAGCGGCCAGGGTCATGCTGCCTCTCGATACGCGCCTGCACCACAGGGATTGCTGAGTGGACAGTCTGGCATCGACTCGTCGAGTGGATACTTGCAGGGGGCAGAGAGCTACAACATCGCGTCTGGAAGCTCCGGGCCGTCGGACTATCAACCCGCGGCCGACGCGTTTGGCAGCGACTGGAGCCATGAAAGGAGCGGCGGCCAGCCCTCTGCTGGTAGCGCCTCACGATACGTGCCTGTACCGGCGGGATACACACCTTCGATCCCGCTGGCCGGGCGGGACTCTCGCAGCCAGGGATCCAATGGGTCTAACAATTCGAACTTGTCCATTTATTCGAGCGACAGTGGAGCGATTGAAGGTCTCAGATGGCGGGAGCGCGAGGGCGACAGGCTCGTTGCATCGATGGGCAAACAGCGGCTCGTTCCGCCGGCCCAGACAACGTTGCGAGATCTCCTCGCAGCGTCAAGTTCTTCCTCGTCGAGGCGTAGCGTCCTGACCCAGGACAGTGACGGCTTCATGATAAGCCGCGACGCGCGGCCCGCGGGATTCTTGTTGTCGAAGATCCCTCAGGAGCGCCAGATGGCGATGGAGAATTACATGGCGGATAGAGGCGACCTGGAGGGGATCTCAAGACTGGAAGCAGCCAGACACGACGGCAGCATAAGAAATATGGACAGGCTTGATGATTACTTGCTCCAGCACTATCAAGACGACCCGATTCGCCAGGAACCTCGCCGAGGGGGGATGCCGTACGAACCGCCTTCAACTTCGACGTATGAGTATGAAGGGCTTGTGAGACAACGGGCGCAATCTCAGGCTGAAGCCGAGCAGCAGCGCTCCGTCAGGCCGAGCCTGTTCAGAAGCATATTCAAGCGCGACAGACAACGCTAAGACGCAATCCATTGGCTGGCTTCCCGCAATTTCCGGCTGATCAAGGCGACTTGAGGAAGCTGAATGCGGAAAGCTGCAGGCAGCTTTCGAAGATTCGCGCCACCTCACGATGGTCTTCGATATTGCAGCCTGTGCTGCGGCCATTCGCAACCGCGGGCGCGATGAAGAACTCTGCAAGCGTGAGCTGGTCGCCGACTGCACAACGACCCGCGTAGCGCCCCAGCCAGGCGTCGAGTGCTGCAAGTCCGAGTTCCGTCCAATGGCGAACCCATTGCACCGATGCATCCCCGCTGGCGAGTCGCGCGATCTCCTGTCGCACGCGCAGATTGGTGAGCGGGTGAATGTCCGACGCGACCATCCCGCACAGGCTGCGCATCCGGGCGAGTTGCACTGGATCGGCGGGTACCAATGCGGGCGCCGGATGGAGTGACTCCAGCAGTTCCATGATGGCCAGGGACTGCGTCACGACGCCATCGGCATCGAGCTCCAGCGCCGGGACGCTGCACGACGGGTTGAGGGAACGGTAGGCCACGTCATGATGATCGCCGGCAAGAAGGTCGAGGCGCACGACCTCGACGTCGATGCCTTTGTGGGCAACATACGCAAGCACGCGACGCGATGCCGACGATCGGGGGTCGACATGCAGTCGCATTGCTCAGTCCGCTTGCTTCCTCAGGGAATCAGGCGGTCGCCTCGACCAGGGGCAGGTCGCCCACGACCGTGGTGCGGCGCAGGTCGCGGCGCTCGGAGAAGTCGTCGAACGGTGTAGCGCGGTGCATGGTGCAGCGGTTGTCCCAAAGGAGCAGATCGCCGACGCGCCATTGGTGCCGATAGACGAAGCGCGGTTGAGTCGCAAACTCCACCAGTTCCTTGAGCAGGGCGCGGCCTTCACCGACAGGCATGCCGACGATGTGCGAGGCGTGAGACGCGAGGTAAAGCGACTTGCGCTTCGACCTGGGATGTGTCTGCACGAGGTATTGCAGCGTCGGCTTGCGGCGCTTGAGCTCTTCATCACTGAACTGATAGCCGACGAGGCTGCGCGAATAGTAGGTGGAATGCTCGACCACCAGACCCTCGATGCGCCGCTTCATGTTCTCAGGCAATTCGTCGTACGCCGCACGCATGTCCGCAAATTCGGTGTCAGCCCCGGCGGCCGGGACGATGCGGGCCGAGAGCAATGAATAGGCGGCCCCGCCCGGCTGGAAGGAGCTGTCGGTGTGCCACATGAGGTTGGCGGTGCGATAGGCGCGCCGACGGTCGCTGTCCGGCAGGATCTGGTTGTTCTCGTCGAGGTTTGACACATCGAACAACTCGGAGAACTTCATGCGCACCGTGTCGGTGTCGCCGCGTCCGAAGTTGGGTGAATGCTCGAGCTTGCCGAAGAGACGGCTGAAGGCAATCTGCTGTTCGTCGCCAATCTGCTGGTCTCGAATCACCGAGACGGCAAAGCGGTCCATGACCTCGGCGACTTGCGCGGCGGTTTCCGGTGTTGATTCGTATCTCAAGTCGACACCGGTGATTTCGCAGGCGAACGAGGGGCTGAAGGGCTTGACGCTGAAATTCACTCTTGTCTCCGTAATGGTCATTCGAGGGTGATGTTGGCTTTGCGCACGACGGCTTCCCAGCGCTTGAGCTCGGTCTGCACATACTGGTCGAATTCCTCGGGGGTCGATCCGATCGGCTCCAGGCCCACCGCTTCCAGCCTGGCCTTCAGTTCCTCGGACTTGAGCGCCTTCGCCAGATCGGCACTGATCTTGTGGATCAGCTCGCGCGGGGTCGCCTTGGGCACGACGATGCCGTTGATGCTCTGCACATTGAAGTCATGCAGCGTCTCGCCAGCCGCGGGGATCTTCGGCGCGCTCGCGTCGCGCTTGGCGCTCATCACGGCGATGGGCTTGAGCAGGCCGTTGTTCACGTGCGGCATCGACGCGAACAGCGGATCGATCATCAGGTTCACGCGGTTCGCAGAGACATCGGCATATGCGCCGCCGCTGCCCTTGTACGGGACATGCAGCATGTCGAATCCGGCCGTGAGCTTCAACAGCTCGCCGGCCAGGTGCATCGAGCTGCCCGCACCCGGCGTCGCGTAAGCGAGCTTGCCTGGATTGGCCTTTCCATAGTCGATCAACTCCTTGAGCGTATTGACCGGAAGCTTCGGCGAGGCCGAAAGCAAAATGCCAGAGACGGCCGTCATCGACACGCCGGCAAGGTCCTTCAAGGTGTCGTAAGGCATCGTCTTGCGCAGGCTCGGATTGATCACGTGCGACGTGACCACCATGCCCAGCGTATAGCCGTCCGGCGGCGATTTGGCGACGAAGTCCGTTCCAAGCACCGTGCCCGCGCCGGGCTTGTAGTCGACGAGCACGGTCTGGCCGCCCCAGGCCTTCTGCAATGCCGGCTGAAGCAGCCGCGCGAGGATGTCGATGCCCCCGCCTGGCACATTCGGCACGATCAGCTTCACCGGCTTGGTCGGCCATTGCGCATGGTCTTGTGCAATGGCGGCAAAGGGAGCCGGCCCGGCGCACGCGCCCGCGGCGGCCATCAGGATTTGTCGGCGCGTCAATGTCATCACTTGTCTCCGTTGTCGAATGGATCGTGAAATCAATCGCGCTTTCCGATCCTTCTCTTTCCGATCCTTCTCACCAGCTTCGTCCCAGATAGGCGCCGTCGCGCTCCAGGCGCGCCTGAAGGGTGGGTACGTCGATGGTCGAGGGTGTCTTGCCGCCGTCGATCGCCATTGCGGCTGCCGTGCCCGCAGCCTGTCCCATTACCAAGCATGGGCCGGTGACGCGGGCGGACGATTGGCCTTCATGCGTCATGCCCGCGCAGCGCCCTGCCACGAGCAGGTTGTCGACACCCTGGGGCAGCAGCATCCGATACGGCAATTGGTTGAAGCCGCGCTGGCGCTCCTGCCAAAGGAAAATCACGTCCCCCGAAACGTGCGCCTCGACCGGCCAGCCGTTGACGCCAATGGTGTCATCGAAGTCGACGCAGCCGAGAATGTCTTCCTTCGAAACCATGTAGTCGGCCAGCACGCGCCGTGTCTCGCGAATGCCGATCTGCGGCGCGATTTCCACGATGTATGACTTGCCGAAGCCGGGCAGGTTGTCGCGGATGAAGGTGAAGGTGTCCCAGCATTGCTTGCGGCCTTCGATTTCGCCCCAGGTCAATTGCCATGCATCGATGCCGCTGACCGCACTGCCGTCCGGGTTGCGCACCTGCGTGAGGTTGGCGCGCCATTCCACCGGGTCGCGTTGCGGTCGCAGGATCGGTTGCTTGCGAGGAAACTTGTGCCCTCGGGCCTCGGCTTCTTCCATCAGCTTCGGCAGCAGTTCCCAGGCACGCCCGGCGGTGTCCCAATCCACGGAATTGATGCGGAACATCGTGGTCGGGTAGAGCATGTTGCCCTTGCCGTCGCCGATCTCGAAGGGGGCATTCATCCATGCCGCAAGGTCGCCGTCGCCCGAGCCGTCGATGAACATCTTGCCAACGACTGCGCCACGGCCCGACTTGGTCTCGACGATCACCGCGTCGATCTCGCGCTCGCTCTTTTGAACGACGCCGACGGCAAACGCGTGATAGAGCAGCGTCACCCTGGCTTCGAGCAGTAATTCGTCGCAGGCGATCTTGTAGGCCGAGATGTCATAGGCCTGCGCCTGGATGCGCCGCTGCACGGATAGATGAGGATCGTTCAGGCCGTTCATGTGCCGAAGGCGATCGAGGATGTCGTCGCAAAGGCCGTGGATGACCTGACGATGTTCCCCGGCAATGTTGGCATGCAGGCCGCAGAAGGTGCTCAGGCCGGCCGCAGTGCCGGCACCGCCGAGAAAACCGTAGCGCTCGATGAGCAGTGTGGACTTCCCGGCGCGGCCGGCCGCGAGCGCGGAAGCGATGCCGGCGGGGCCGCCGCCGACGATCACGACTTCATATTCGCCGAGGATGGGAATGTTGCGGACGGGTTCGGTGAGCGTTTGTCTCGTCATGGGTTCAGTCCTTGTTCGTGGGGAGGCAGATGGCTGTGCTGTACCTCAACACCCGCCGCCTTGTCGCAGCACGGCCCCTTCATGCACCGGCGCCACGCAGCTCTGATAAATCGACAACCACCCTCGCGGCGGCTTTGCCCCGAAGCTTCGCTTCTGCAGGCGACGCTGCGCGAGCACATCCTCCGGCACCTCGAGGTCCACCACGCGACGCTCCACATCGATCGAGATGACATCGCCCTCGTCGAGCAGGGCCAGCGGTCCGCCCTCTGCCGCCTCGGGCGAGGCCTCGCCAACGACCAGTCCCTTGTTCACGAGCCCGGATAATTGCCCTTCAGTGATCACGGCGACGTCGTCGATGAGTCCTGCTCCGTCGAGCTGAAACACCACGGCAGAGGTCATCGCCATCCCCGGTCCTCCGCGCACGCCGAGCCCGCGAAGCACCACCACAGATCCTCGCCGGATCTCGCCCGCCTGCACTGCGGCGAGCGCTTCATCGCGCGAATGGAAAATCTGCGCCGGCCCGCGAAACTTCATGGTGCGCGCCTGGGTACCGCCAATGCGGACGATGCCTCCGCCGGGAAGCAGCGTGCCGCGCACGAGCACCAGCGACGGCACGCGCGACAGCGGCGCTTCGAGCGAGGCGATCACGTCGGTCGGGCCCGGCCGGACTTCGTCGAGAATTTCTCCCAAGGTGCGGCCGCTGACCGACCGCGCCTGACGATCCAGCAGCGGTTCGAGGCGCTTGAGCAGCATTCGTGCGCCCCCGGCTTCCTCGAATTGCGCGATCGTCCCGTCTCCATTGGGCCGGATCGCGGCGAGAAGGGGAGTGCTCCGGGCGCATTGATCGAACAGATCGTACAAGTCGACGTCCAGCTCGGCCTCCGAGGCCACTGCCTGCAGATGCTTCACGGCATTGATCGAACCGCTGACACTGAGCACGGCGATGGCGGCATTGCGGAATGACGACGGCGTGAGGATGTCGCGCGGCTTCAGGTCCTGCATCACCATCTCGACGATTCGCCGACCCGACGCACCCGCATTCGCATGCATCTTCTCGCTGAGCGCGAGCACCGGCGCCGATCCCGGCAGGGTGAAGCCCAGCGCCTCGGCCGCGATATGCATGGTGTTGGCGGTGCCCATGCCCGCGCACACACCGGGGCTTCGGACGGCGTTGTCGGCCATCCCGGCAAGGTCTTCCACTGTCGTGCCGCCGGTGCCGATATAGCCGGCACGAAGGAAGACCTCCTCGATGTCGACCGGATGGCCCTTGTACTCCCCCGTTTTCTGATACCCGCAGATGACGATGATGGAGGGGATGTTGAGCCGGGCCGCGGCCATCAGTTGGCCGGGCGTGGTCTTGTCGCAGGAGGCAAGGCACACCATGCCGTCGAGCAGGGCACCTTCGACGGCGACCTCGATGTCGTTGGTTATGAGATCGCGCGTCGGAAGAATGTAGCTGCCGCCGCGTCCGGCGCTGGTGATGAAATCGCTCGATGCCGCAGTGCGGATCTCGAAGGGCACCGCGCCCGCGTCGCGAATCGCCTGCGACACCTCGGCCGCGACCTCATCGAGATGAGAGAAGCAGCTCGAAAGCTTTGACGAGGAATTGACGATCGCGATCTTCGGGCGCGTGAGTTCCTCGTCGTTCAGCCCCAGAGCACGCCATTGCGCACGACGGCCGGCCCACAAAGTCGTGCCCGGCTGAAGGTTGCTTCGAAACTTCTTGTCCACGCGAGTCCTCGCCAATAGCGGCCGACGCCGCCTTTCCGATGCCAGAAGAATGGCATTCGGCGCGCCCGAAAGCCAATCACATGCGCCGAGAAGCGATGAGATCTGCTAATGAGCCGTGCATGCGTGGACAGAGGCAATCCGACTAGGGCATGCCCCAACCCAGGGCAAAGCAGGCAGGGAACAGGGGGAAGGACACTGACACTCACGGGCGCGGCGGAAGCTGCTGCGCTGGTCCCGCCGAAGGGGCGGCGATGCACAGCCCCCGCGGGCTTTGCGGCGGCCTTGCCCAGCAGCAGCCTCTCCGCCTTTGTCGCGGTGCGGTCGCGGCCGCGGGCAGCGAAGCGAGGGCGGCGGAGATGCTCGGCGTGACGCAGCCCGCGATCCATCGCGCGCTTGTCGTGCTGCAAGACCTGAGCGGCGTGCGGTTGCTTCAGACATCGCCTCGCGGAACTCGTCTCAGCGAAGGAGGTGAGGCGATGCTGAGGCGCATCAAGCTCGCAATGGCGAAGGCGCGGGCACTCGAAAGCGAGGTCGCTGCGTGGCGAGGGGAGATCCGTGGACGCGTGTTTGTGGGCGCGTTGTCGTTGTCGGTGCCGCAGGTGCTCCCGCAGGCCGTCGACGCCCTCATGCAGATCGTTCGCCGGACCTCGCTGCCTTGCTGCAGGAACTTCGAAGTTCCGCCGGCCGTCTCAAGGGCCCACCTGATCAGCAAGATGGTTCAGCTAAGCGAACGGCTCGAAGTGGGCATGGATTCGTATTGCAGGCAACCCTCGCGATCCTGTCGAGAATCGATCGCAGG
>DASTGE010000469.1:0-3660 GCA_035719405.1 Burkholderiaceae bacterium | reverse complement strand
GCCGGATCATCTCGCGGCGCACCGCCTGCAGCGTCCGCCCCTCGTAGTAGGGCATGGCCATGTAGGCCGTGTTGTTCTGCTCCCAGAAGCGGTAAACGCGCACGAGCGACGGATGGTCGAACTGCGCCAGCAGCCGCGCCTCGTCGAGGAACGAATGCAGGCCGCGCGCGAAGGCTTCGCCGTGCTCGCGACTGCGCAGGCCGATCTCCAGGCCGCTGGCGCGCCCGGCGAGCGCGAAGGGCAGGAATTCCTTGATCGCCACCCGCCGCTGCAGGATGGTGTCGACCGCCTGGTAGACGATCCCGAACCCTCCCTCGCCGAGCACGCGCTCGATGCGGTATTCAGCCAGCTGGGTGCCGACCGGCAGCGCGTCGCGGTCCACAGGGGCTCGGGATGGAGGGGATGGGGGTGAGTCGGCGCGTGCCGCCCCGGGCTGAAGGGAAGGCTGGGGTGGAATCATAAGCAAGGTCTTTTATGGCGAGCATCCGTCATGCCCGTTTCCCAGGCGTGACAGCGGTGACCCGCTCGTAAACCTCCCGCCGGCCAAGCCTCACAAACGCCTACAAAGGCCGCTCATTCAGTGCGGGGCGGACCGCCAGGGGTTGGGGAGGCTTGCTCGTCGCCCGAGGGCTGTGGCCCTGCGCCTGACGTTGTAGTTTCATCCCGGTTGAGCTTTTTTTGCCGTTTTTCTTCTTGCTTGCGCTTCTTGGCCAGCTCGCGCTGACGCTTCTCAAAGGAGTAATTCGGTGTGGCCAAAGTGATGCACCTCCGGTTGCGGCTGCGGTGGACGCCGACTGCTTGGGCCAGCATAACCGGCCTCGCAGCATGCCGCCATCAGAAAGAGTGACGTGAGCGGGTGGACCACGGCAGCGTCCGATGTGCCGCCGGGCATCAGAAGGGCGGCGTCGATTGAAACGTCAGGGTTTGTCCGGTGTGAGGATGCTCGAATGCGAGCCCTGCGGCGTGCAGCAGCAGACGGCCTGCGGCCGGTGCGACCTCGGGCGCGTAAAGCTCATCGCCGACGATGGGATGTCCGATCCCGAGAAGATGCACGCGCAACTGATGCGAGCGTCCGGTGACGGGCTCCAGTTCGAGGCGGCTCGTCACTCCCTCTTGCGCCAGCGCGTGCCAGCGCGTCAGGGACGGCTTGCCTCGCTCACGGTCGACCTTCTTCTTTGGCCGATTCGGCCAATCGGCCCCGAGGGGCAGGTCGATCTCGCCGCGGCCTTCCAGCCTGCCGCTGACCACGGCCACATACCGCTTGCGCACCCGCCGCTCGGCGAACGCCTTTCCCAGTGCGCGTTGCGCCTGCACGCCGCGCGCGAACACCATGAGCCCGGAGGTCGCCATGTCTAGCCGGTGCACCACCAGCGCATCAGGCCAGCGGGCTTGAAGCCGGCGCCACAGGCAGTCCTGCAAAGCCGGCGTGCGGCCCGGGACCGCAGGCAGGCCCGCAGGCTTTTCCACAACGACGATCGACGGGTCGATATAGTGATCGATGAGAGCCATTTCCCTTCCAGCATAAAGCCCATGAAGGACGGCGAGCGATAGACTCATGTGTTTCCGTCCGCGGCATTTTGAATCCGTGCGTGACGACTGCTGATGTACGCGTCCTTCTTCGGCCTCAAGCAAGAGCCCTTTTCGATCGCCCCCGACCCGCGTTACCTCTTCATGAGCGATCGCCACCGCGAGGCGCTTGCCCATCTGCTCTGGGGTTTGCGCGGCGGCGGTGGTTTCGTGCTGCTGTCAGGCGAGATCGGGGCCGGCAAGACAACAGTCTGCCGTTGCTTTCTCGAACAGATCCCTCCGCGCTGTAACGTCGCGTACATCTTCAATCCCAAGCTCACCGTCATCGAACTGCTCCAGACGGTGTGCGACGAGTTCCGCATCGCGTGCGAGCCGCGCATTCCAGGCGTCCCGACCGTCAAGGACTACGTCGACGCGCTCAACGACTTCCTTCTGCGCACCCACGCCCTGGGGCGGAACAACGTCCTGATCATCGACGAGGCGCAGAACCTGTCTGCCGACGTGCTGGAGCAGTTGAGGCTGCTCACCAACCTCGAGACCAACGAGCGCAAGCTGCTGCAGATCATCCTGATCGGGCAGCCTGAGTTGCGCCGGATGCTGACGCATCCCCAGCTCGAACAGCTCGCGCAGCGGGTCATCGCGCGCTTTCACCTGCGGGCGCTGTCACCCGCCGAAATCGAGGCCTACATCCGCCATCGGCTCGGCGTCGCCGGGCTGTCCGGCCCGATCCCTTTCGACCGGCCCGCGCTGGAGCGAATTGCGCAACTGTCGCGGGGCGTGCCCCGCCGCATCAATCTGCTGGCCGACCGCGCGCTCCTCGGTGCCTATGCCACAGGCAAGACGCGGGTCGGCCGAAGTGTCGTGGACAAGGCAGCGCAAGAGGTGTACGGGCGTTTGCCGACCGAACGTTCGGTACAAAAAAGCGGGCAGCCGCGTCGCGTCGCGATCTGGGCAGGGACTGCGGTGGCCGCAGTGGCGCTGCTGGTGGCCGTGTCGCTGACGCTGGATGTGCCACGGCTGCTGCATCCGCAGGCGGCGGTTGCCGCCATCGGAGCTGTGCTCGCCAACGCAGCCGCCCCGACTTCCGCGGGGCGCAAGGCGGCCGATGCAGTCCCTGTGGCCTCTGCGGCAGGCGCTTCTGAGGCTCACGGTGTCCCTGCCACCGTTGCCGTGCTGGCCGAACTCGACGACGGGGCGTTGATCTCCAGTGAGAGGCAGGCCTGGCGCGAACTGGCCGAGGTATGGACGTTCAATCCCGGCGAAGGGGATCCATGCGCGGCAGCGCAACGTCAGCAGGTGAATTGCTTTCGCAGCAATGCCAGCAGCCTTGCGCTGATCCGACAGCTCGATCGCCCCGGCATCCTCACGCTGCGCGACGGCGAGGGCAAGCCCGCCTATGCGCTGCTCGTCGGGCTGGACGACCACAGCGCGACGCTGAGAGCCGGCTCGACCTCCCAGACCATCGGCCTGTCCGCATTGGCCGATCGTTGGCGGGGCGAGTTCGCGACCTTCTGGCGCGCTCCGTCGCAGGCCTCCGTGGCCGCGCAGTTGGCGCAGGTCGACGGCCGGAGCGACACCGCCCGTGCGAACGACCCGACCCTCATGGCCCGCCTGTCCGCCTTCCAGGCGCTGCATGGCCTGCGGCCCGACGGCCTCATGGGACCCGCCACCCAGATGCAACTGAATCGCGCCCTCGGCGTCGATGAACCGCGCCTGAAGGCGCAGAGGTGAAGCCGAGTTGTCTTACGTCCTCGAAGCACTGAAGAAAGCCGATGCCGAGCGCGAGCGCGAGCGCGGCTCGGTCCCCGGCTTGCATGCGCAGCCGCTGCCCCCGCCCGTCGCGACGCTCGATGAGCGGCCGCCAATGCGGGTATGGCCCGCTGTGGCGGCAGCCGTTGCGCTTGGGCTGGTCGCCGCGCTGGTGTGGCATTGGACCCGGGACGCGCCTGCGGATCACGTCGTGGCGGCGACGGGAGCGGGCGCGGTTGCTCAGGCCGATCAGGCCCCCGCTGGTCAAAAGAGTGGGACGGATCGCCCTGCGGCCGCGAAGCGCTCGCCGGAGCCTGCAGCCTCGACGTCTCGGCTGGTGGCCGGACATGAATCCGAGTCGGCGACGCGGGCGCGGGACACGCG
>DASTGE010000468.1:0-25374 GCA_035719405.1 Burkholderiaceae bacterium | reverse complement strand
CTCGCCGAGGAAGGCTCTCAGAAGGAGCGGACCCGGGCACTGGTCGATGCGCTCGACCTGGCGCCCGAAGACATCGATGCCTTCCGCATCGAATGTTTCGACATCAGTCACACTGCCGGGGAGGCCACGCAGGCATCCTGCGTCGTGTTCCAGAACCACCAGATGCAGAACTCGCAGTACCGGCGCTACAACATTGAAGGCATCACGCCCGGCGACGACTACGCGGCGATGCGCCAGGTGCTCACGCGCCGCTACGCGAAGTTGGCCGAAGGGGTTGCCACAGGAACGGCCCGTATGCCCGACCTCGTGCTTGTCGACGGCGGTCGTGGACAGGTCGCGATGGCGCGCGAGGTGTTCGAGGAACTGGGGCTCGACCTGTCGTTGATCGTGGGCGTCGAGAAGGGCGAAGGCAGAAAGGTGGGGCTGGAAGAACTGGTGTTCGCGGACGGCCGGCCCAAGGTCTACCTCGGCCACGACTCCGCGGCGTTGATGCTGATCGCGCAGATTCGCGACGAGGCCCATCGCTTTGCAATCACCGGCATGAGGGCGCGTCGTGCGAAGGTGCGCACCGGCGGAAGCCGCCTGGAGGAGATTCCGGGTGTCGGCCCGAAGAAACGAGCCCGCCTGTTGCAACGCTTCGGTGGCGTGCGCGGCGTTGCCAATGCAACCGTCGACGACCTCGCGAGCGTCGACGGTATTTCTCGTGAACTCGCAGAGGAGATCTATCGTGCCTTGCATTGATCCGCGCATCGATTCGCGCGGTCTTCGCGCCCACCTTCAGCAGGTGGGCGTCATTGGCGTGTTTGCGCTGCTCGCTGCATGCGCCTCCCGGCCGACGGTCGTGCCGGCACCGACCACAGAGGTCGTTCCGGTGCTGCCCACGCCCGTCCAGCCCGCACCCGGCGCACCGGAGGCCGGCCGCATGCCGCGTCAACTGCCGACCCCCGTCTCCGCGCGCACGTGGGGTGACTTCAAGAAGCAGGCCGCGCTGCGCCTGGTCGCCGCCACACCCGACGGCACCTACATCACTGAGGCTCCTGATCCCCTGCTGGCCATCCCCGTGCTCGAGGTCGAGCTCAATTCAGACGGAAGCGTCCGGCGCATCGACGTGCTGCGGTATCCAAGGCAGGCGCGCGACACCACGCAGCTTGCGATCGACGCGGTCAAGCGCGCCCAGCCTTTCGGCGACATGAGGCACCTCTCGAAGCCCTGGAAGTTCACCGAAGCTTTCCTGTTCGACGACAACCGCCGCTTCAAGCCCCGCACTCTCGATGAGTAGTGCGGTGGAACTTCGGCAAAATCGGCCGGATGTTCTTCACCGTCCCGACACTGCTGACCTGGGCGCGCATCGTCGCGATACCGCTCATCGTCGCCGTGTACGATCTGCCGTTCCCAGGCCTCAATCTCGGGATGCGCAACCTCCTTGCGACGGTGCTGTTCATCCTGTTCGCATTGACCGACTGGCTGGACGGCTATCTTGCGCGCAAGCTGAACCAGACCTCATCCTTCGGCGCCTTCCTCGATCCCGTGGCCGACAAGTTTCTCGTGTGCTCGGCGCTGCTCGTGCTCGTGCACCTGCAGCGAGCCGATGCATTGGTCGCGCTGGTCATCATCGGCCGCGAGATCGCCATCTCCGCGCTGCGTGAATGGATGGCTCAGATCGGCGCGTCGCGCAGCGTGGCAGTGCACATGCTGGGCAAGGTGAAGACAACCGTGCAGATGATTGCCATTCCTTTTCTGCTCTACGACGGCGCGCTGTTCGGCGTGATCGACACGCGGGTGTGGGGCACGGCGCTCATCTATGTGGCCGCGGTGCTCACGATCTGGTCGATGGTCTACTACCTGCGCAAAGCCTTGCCCGAGATCCGCGCGAAGGCGAGATAGCGTGACCTCCGTGGTCGTTTCCCGCGCGGGCCTGCTCCGTGCCATGCCATGGGTGTTCGTGCTCATCTGGAGCACCGGCTTCGTCGTTGCCCGCTATGGCATGCCGCACTCGCCGCCGATGCGTTTCCTCGCGATGCGCTATGCGCTGTCGCTGCTGGCGTTCGCGTTGTGGATCCTCGCAACGCGGCCGCGCTGGCCTCGCGAGCCGATGCAATGGGCGCACCTCGCGGTGGTCGGCGTGTTGATGCAAGCCGGTTATCTCGGCGGCGTATGGGCCGCGGTGAAAGCCGGAATCGCGGCCGGAACCGTCTCCCTCATTGTCGGTCTGCAGCCCGTCCTCACGGCGGTATGGGTGTCGTGGAGGGGACAGGAACACCGGGTGGCGCCGCGTCAATGGATCGGATTGCTGCTCGGGCTTGCCGGTCTGGTGCTGGTCGTGTGGCGCAAGCTCGGCATTGGCGAGGTCAACACGTTGAACTTCTCGTTGGCCATCTTTGCGCTGTTGTCCATTACCGTCGGCACGCTCTACCAAAAGCGATTCGTCGCACCGACCGACGTGCGCGTGGCGACCTTCATCCAGATGCTGTCGGCGCTCGTCGTCACCGTGCCGCTCGCAATGCTGGAAAGCGAGCCGGTGCGCTGGCACCCCGAACTCGTGGGCGCGCTTGCGTGGTCGGTGCTGGTGCTGACATTGGGTGGCAGTTCGCTGCTGTTCATGCTCATCCAGCGCGGTGCCGCAACCGAAGTCACGAGCCTTTTGTACCTGGTGCCGCCATGCACGGCCATCGAAGCATGGTGGCTGTTCGGCGAGTCGCTGTCGCTGCTTGTGCTGTTCGGACTCACCCTGACCGCGTTCGGTGTCGCGCTCGTCACTTCAAGACGTTGAATGCTCTGCCGGGTGATGAACGAGTTGCGCGTATACACCCGTCGTGCGCACTCTGTCTGAACCCCGCCGCTTCGCCCATCTGCATGGGGGGAAAGCGCATAGAATCCGCATCCCGCGCTTGACACTGCCATGGGGCGGCCCTGTAATGATTCCGCAGGTTCTCGCCTGCATTGCGGCGCGGCAATAAAAGACATCAAAGCGATTTCCGTAGAGGTACCTTGAGAGGGGACCGTTCGTGAACAAGAGCGAACTGATTGATCACATCGCCGTGCAGGCCGACATCTCGAAGGCCGCTGCCGGCCGGGCACTGGAGGCCATGATCGGAGGTGTGAAAGCAACCCTCAGAAAGGGCAACTCTGTTTCGCTGGTCGGCTTCGGGACGTTTTCCGTCACCAAGCGCGCTGCGCGCAGCGGTCGCAATCCGCGCACTGGCGACCAGATTAAAATCAAGGCGTCAAAGGTTCCGAAGTTCCGCGCCGGGAAGGCGCTGAAAGAGGCGCTGAAGTAAACTCTCGTGCACCTCGGGTGCTTAGCTCAGCTGGTAGAGCGGCGCCCTTACAAGGCGTAGGTCGGCGGTTCGAACCCGTCAGCACCCACCACCGAAGGTTGCTCGAAAAGTGGTCCTCATGGCAGGCATAAAATCAATGCCCCGCCGGTAACGTCACTCGCCCCCCCGAGCGACGCGGCTTTGCCATCCAACGGCCGCATCCCCTCATGTTCGAATTCGTCCGTACCCACACGAGGCTGCTGCAGTTCCTCCTGGTTCTGCTGGTCTTCCCCTCATTCGTCTTCTTCGGGATCCAGGGCTACAGCCGCTTTACCGAAGGCAACAACGCGACGGTCGCGAAGGTCGATGGCCATCCGATCACGCGTGCCGAATGGGACGTCGCGCACCAGCGCCAAGTCGAGAGGATCCGCCGGCAGGCACCGAACGTCGACGCGAAGATGTTCGACACCCCGGAGATGCGGCGCCAGACGCTTGATGGGTTGGTGCGCGAGCGCGTGCTGCTCGCGGCCGTGCATGACCTGCATCTCGGCGTGTCCGATGAACGGCTGCAACGCACCTTCGCCAGCGACCCGCAGTTTGCCTTCCTGCGCAACCCCGACGGCAGCGTCAACAAGGACATTCTCGCCGCGCAGGGCATGAGTTCCGAGATGCTGGCGCAGCAGCTGCGGCAGGATCTTTCGGTGCGACAGGTGCTGCAGGGTGTGAGCGATACGGTGATCTCCACTGCCGCCGACGCGCGTACCGCTCTTGACGCGCTGCTGCAAAGGCGCGAGGTTCAGGTGCAGCGCTTCGACACCAGCGACTATCTTGCCAAGGTCAGCCCGAGCGATGCCGATCTCGAGGCCTACTACAAGGCCCACGAGTCGGAGTTCCGCGCTCCCGAGCAGGCCACGATCGAATACGTCGTCCTCGACCTCGACACGTTGAAGAAGGGCGTGACAGTCCCCGAAGACGAGCTGAAGAAGTACTACGAGCAGAACCTGTCCCGCTACACGACGCCCGAGGAGCGGCATGCCGCGCACATCCTCATCAAGGCCGAAAAGGACATGCCGGCCGCTGAACGCGCGAAGGCCAAGGCCCGTGCGGAGCAGGTGCTGGCGGAGGTCCGGGCGAACCCGGGCGCATTCGCGGATCTGGCAAAGAAGTACTCCGAGGACCCTGGATCCAAGGAGCAGGGCGGAGATCTCGGGTTCTTCAACCGCGAGGCCATGGTCAAGCCCTTCGCCGACACGGCCTTTTCCATGAAGCCGGGCGAGATCAGCGGCCTTGTCGAGACCGACTTCGGCTATCACGTCATCAAGCTCATCGAATCGCGCGGCGGCGAACGCAAGCCGTTCGCGGAGGTGCGCGCGGGCATCGAAGATGAGGTGAAGAAGCAGCTTGCCCAGCGCAGATACGCAGAGGCCGCTGAGCAGTTCACCAATACGGTCTACGAGCAGTCCGACAGCCTTCAGCCGGTGATCGACAAGCTCAAGCTCGAGAAGAAGACGGCGACCGTGCAGCACCAGCCGATGCCACCCGGCAATGGCCCCTTGTCGTCGGCCAAGTTCATCGACGGCGTGTTCGGCAACGATCCCTTGCGGAACAAGCGCAATACCGACGCGATCGAATTCGGTCCAAACCAGCTCGCGGCGGCTCGGGTCCAGCAGTACACGCCGGCCAGGGTGCTGCCCTTCGCCGAGGTCAAGGACCGCGTTCGCCAAAGGGTGGTGACCACTCAGGCTGCCACCCTTGCCCGCAAGGAGGGCGACGCCCGCCTTGCGCAGCTGAAGAAGGGTGGTGACAGTGCCGGCCTCGGCGCGCCGATCGTGATCTCGCGCACGCAGACCAACAACCTCCCGCCCGAAGTCGTTAATGGCGCATTGGGTGCGGACCCGGCCAAGTTGCCCGTGGACGTGGGCGTCGAGCTGGGCGACCAGGGCTACGTCGTCATCAGGGTCGCAAAGGTACTGCCTGCCGATCCTGCGAGCGAGGAAATGAAGGCGCTGCAGCCGCGCTACGGCCAGGCGTGGGCCGCCGCGGAGGGCCAGGCTTATTACGAGGCGCTTAAGTCTCGCTTCAAGGCCGAGATCAAGGACGCCGCAAAGCTGCCAGCTTCCGATAGCGCGTCAGCGCCGCAGAGATAGTCGGCAGGAGCGATCAGGCATCAGGCGCGCAAACCACAAAGGACGGCACAAAGGACGCAAAGGTGCTGCGTCTTGTGGTCAGCGCCTGAATCGCCTTCAGCGGGAAGAACCTGCCCAAGGCAACGCTGACAAGTCTCGCGCAGCGCGCATCCTTTATCGGGCCTTCCTGCCATTGAAAATCCGCGCCATCGCTGCGGGCAATGGCTCGGGTTTGCGCCCTGCACCCCATCCCGAACGAGAGGGGAGCGTCATCGCGCGGATTCGGCGTCGCCCTAACCGAGCCCTAACCGCTGCAGGTCGCCCATTCCCGCGCCTCGAATAATGCGGCCTGCTGCGGTGGCAGGTCACACGATTCGGTCCACAGCAACGAGGCGACATAAAGCAGTGTTTCCGGCGGCACGTCCGGCCGCAAGCGGATCAGCTGCAACGCGCAGAGATTGATCCACGGAACGCGGGGCAGGGCGGGCATCAGCGGCGGCATGGGAGAGCTTTCCGGAAGGCGGCGTGGTCGATGGTATTGCCGGCAAAGAGCGTGCGCGTCATGAAGCGCGAAGTCAAGACGGACGATCCCCCTGCACCCCCAGTCGGGGGAAGACACGGCGCTTTGGGGGAAAGACAAAGACCCGATGGGGAATGCCCTCTGCCGCTGCACGGTATCGCCGCGCGGCGATACGTTCGCCCCGCATCCGCCAATCCTTCTTCAGAAGATCGAGCATGTTCATGCATGGCAAACGTCTGCAATACACAGTGCGGGTGGGCCGCGGCGATCCTGGGCTCGCCAACCTGCTGCTCGAACAGTTCGGCGGACACCAGGGGGAACTGGCGGCCGCGTTGCGCTACTTCACGCAGGCCCTCGCCGAGGACGACACGGGTCGCAAGGACATGCTGCTTGACATTGCGACCGAGGAGTTGTCGCATCTCGAAGTGATAGGCAGCCTGGTTGCCATGTTGAACAAGGGTGCCAAGGGCTCACTCGCAGAGGCCACCGACAGCCACCGATGGCGAGGCAGAGCTGTATCGCAAGCTGCATGGGGCAGGCAACGATTCGCATGTCACGCAGGTGCTCTTATGGTGGCGGACCGGCGTTGATCAATTGCGGCGGCCAGCTGTGGACGGCCGGGTACATCGATTCCATCGGTGACCCGTCTGCCGATCTGCGTTCGAACATCGCGGCCGAGGCCCGCGCGAAGATCATCTACGAGCGATTGATCAACGTGGCCGACGATGCGGGCGTAAAGGAAGCATTGGGCTTTCTGATGACAAGGGAGGTGTCGCATCAGCAGTCGTTCGAGAAGGCGCTGTATGCAATACAGCCGAATTTCCCGCCCGGCAAGCTCCCGCCCAACCCGCGCTTTGCACGGGTCTACTTCAACATGTCGCAAGACCGCGCGTCTGACATGAGGGGCCCGTGGAACAGCGACGACAACTTCGAGTACGTGAACGAGCGTGATCGCCAGATGGCGGTCGATGGCGGCGACGGCAAGGCGACGGTGCAGTTGAAGGGTGATGAACTGCAGGCTGTGCAGGCAATGGCCAAGCGCACGCTCTCGAATTCGGACACCAATCCGCTGACGGGCGCCGAACTCGGGGATGGGGCCTGCGGCAGCAATGCAACAGCCAACCCGGTACCGCAGTCGCGGCGAACGCTGGGCGGCAAGCCTTCGTCCTCCAGCAGCGTCTGAGGAGGCGGCGGTGACCGCGCGTGCACTTGTCCTGCTTGCGCGGCGCTGGGTCGGCCTGGCGATCGTCCTCGGTGGCTTGGCGCTGATGGCCGGCCGCTGGTTCGATGCATTGTCGCCGGCGGACCCGCGCCTTCGTCTGGCGTGCTCGGCAACTTCGTCGCCGCGGGCGCCACGGCGTTGGGTACGGTGCCGGTGATGCGGAGGCAGCGCTACTCCGAGCGAGTGCACGACACGATGCTCGGCTTCGAAGCGGGCGTGATGTTCGCTGCCAGTGCCTTTTCGCTCATCGTGCCGGGTCTGAAGGGGTCTGAAGGCCGCGCAGTCGCTCGGTGCCACCCGCTGGGGCGCGGGTGGCATCGTGTCATGCGGCATCTTGCTCGGTACGCTCGTGCTTCTGGCGCTCGACCGCTGGCTGCCACACGAACACTTCATCAAGGGCCTGGAAGGGCCCGAAGGAAGGGCGATCCGGCGGGCATGGCTGTTCGTGTTCGCGATTTCGCTGCACAACCTGCCCGAGGGTCTCACGATCGGTGTCGCTGTCGCAGGCGCCGATCCGGTATCGGCTGGCGCCTTGACGATGGGCATCGCCATTCAGGACGTGCCCGAAGGCCTTGTCGTCGCGCTTGCGCTGTTGGGCGTGGGCTATCGGCGCATGACGTCGGTGGCTTTGGGCATCGCTTCGGGGTTGGTCGAGCCGCTGGGCGCTGCATTCGGTGCCGGTGTCGTGACCTTGTCGGCCAGTCTGCTGCCTTGGGGGCTGGCAGCTGCCCCAGGCGCCATGCTTTTCGTCATCAGCCACGAAATGATTCCGGAATCGCACCGCAAGGGTCATGAGGCCTGGGCAACATCGGGCTTGGTGCTGGGTTTTGTACTGATGATGCTGCTGGACACGGCTCTGGGATGAGTGAGGTCGGCCGTTCGCGCAAGACGTTCGCGCAAGACGTTCGCGCAAGACACTGCGTGGGTGGCATGGCGAGCCGAAGTGCGGGCGGGTGCGCCGCCCGATCTCCGTTCGCAGACTCTCCGGAAGGTCTCGTTCGTTCTCGTTCGCCTTCCCGCATGCAAGGTGGCCTTCAATCCAAGTTCCTTATCGGCCACTGTTGTCCTTGGTACGCCATTGTCCTGAGTTTGTATTTGAGTTTTCGCAGTTGTTCGAGTTCCTCTTCCGAATTTTCAGGGTACTGCGGTTCTGTCATGAAGCGACGATTGTCGGCGTAAACCCTTCTCAGACCGTCGAGCTCCTGGTTTCCATCGAATCCCGGTATGTAAGAACCCGCCGAAGCTTTGCTTCTCGCATTTAGAGCCAACTTCTCGGCTGCATCGCTGTCCACATCGCTCATTGAAAGGCGACCCCCGAAGAAATTCTGTACTGCCTGGGCTTTCTCTTCGCTTCGGACGCTGGGAGCATCGGAGCCTTTATGACCCCCCCAGGGAAACGAATTTAACCCAGCATGTTTCATGTCCTTCCCCCATCTCCACTCGAGCTCCTCGGGGCCCATCTCCGCAATGGCCGACTCGATTTCGGCAATGTATTGCTCCCGAGAGCGCGTGGCGGAGGCGCTGCTCGACCGTCCCTCGGCTCCACCGGCCAATGTCGCAGTGACGGACGCCACCCTCGCTGGCACGTACCCCTCAGGTATGGGAACAAATCTGCCCGATCCCGAACTGCTGCGCGATCTTGCCACCGACTCCTGCCTGTCAGCATTCGCGCCCGACATCGTCGAACCGCTTTCGAAAGCAACTTGCTGGTACTGCATCGGCTCCTCCAGCACGGCGCCTCGGCTTTCTCCAGTCACCTGAAACGGCTGCTCATGGACTGTCATACCCGCCAATGTCGAAGCGCCAGACCTCCTGGTCTGTGGCCTGAACCCCTCAGGGATGGGAACGAGTCTGCTCGATCCCGAACTTTTGCTTGATCCTCCCACCGACTCCTGCCCGCTGGCATTCGCGCCCGACATCGTCGAACTGCTTTCGAAAGCAACTTGCTGGTACTGCATCGGCTCCTCCAGCACGGCGCCTCGGCTTTCTTCATTCACCTGAAACGGCTGTGCATGGACTGACTCGCCGCTGCGCGACCCGCTCGACACGTACCCATCGGGGGCAGGTGCGTATCTGCCACTGCCCGACGATTCCGAATACCCTGGCACTGTCGCTGCAGCGGGAGACACCGTTGAGGGCGTGCGCGCAGGCAATGTCGCTGCCCTCGATGGTGGTCTGGTGGTCGGCGCTCTTGACGCTGTCGGCGCTCTGGTGGTCGGCGCTCTTGACGCTGTCGGCGCAGGTGAAGATACGCTGATGCGAGATATTCCGTTTGATGACATGCTGTTGGTCTCTCCAGGGTGATGGGGTTGCCGTCGGTAATTCGTTATCCGAATTTTTCATTATGGGCTCCGAACGGGGTCGTCAACTCACAGATGCGAAGCGACCGGCAAAGATGCGAAGACAATTAATTTCATTCTTGTCTTGCTTCAGGAGGCGCTGAACAATTCCCTCGCGGGTCGCGAATGCCCGCTTTGGGCGGTCTGCGGCGTTGCAAATGCGCGCCATAGCTTGGGCTATGGCCGTGCTTTGCGCCGTGCATCCCATCCCAAATCGAGGCGCGCGCCCTCGCGGGGAATTGTTCAGAGCCTCCTTAATTTAAGCTTTCAATTCATGTGAATGCAGCGATATGCCATTGGTGGCCGTAAGGGCCGGATGCCAACAATTCAATTATGGATGTCGGAAATCCGAAATTTAAGTCTTCTCATCGAGATCGGGACTTGCGTGCCTTTTGCATCGCGAGGCTTTACCCGAGAGAAGTCCTCGGCATATCAGGGCATGATCCGGTGAAGAGGTTCTGAAAGTCCATCCCCGCTGCTTTGGCGGAAATGACCTGGGGCCGCATCCTTGCGAGCCACAGCCCGCAAGACTGGTGCTGTTGTGCAATCCCCTGCCGCGCATCCTGCCTTTGCGACCATGCTCGCATGCTGAACGCGGGAGGACATCCGTCAGACGGGCGAAGTTGGATCCGCGCGGGGAAAAAGGTAAACGACGCGCGGGCATTCGCGTGCTGGGATCAGGACCGCCCGAGCCCGTTCGCTGTACCCGTCCCCCAAAGAGGAAGCCCCAGAAACCCTTTGCTGCGCAAGGAGTTGCCGGGGCATCGATGTTCTGGGGTGGCTGATGGGACTCGAACCCACGACGACCAGAATCACAATCTGGGACTCTACCAACTGAGCTACAGCCACCACTGTAAGTGAAGCATTATAGACCCCAAGCCGGGTGATGCAGCGCGTGGCAACCGAGGAGGCGGTTGCGTTGTCGCGCCCGTTACTCCATCGGGACGCGCACGCTGCAGACAATTCCCTGCGGCTCGTTCTCTCGCCATTCGACCTCGCCGCCAAGCAGCTTGACCCGCTTGCGCACACCACCCAGGCCAAGACCGTGCGACCAGCCCTGCGGGTTGCGGCCCACGCCGTCGTCGCTCACGCGCAGGGTGAGGGTGTCGCGTTCGAGCGCAATGTCGATATCCACCTGCGTTGCCTGCGAATGAGAGATGGTGTTGCTCACCAGTTCGCGCAGGATTCGCGTGAGCCCTGACCACTGCACGACGGTCAGCACGATCTCCCGGTCGCAGCTGAACGACCATCGCAGGTCGCACTGTGCAGCAGATAGCCGCTGCGTGATGTCAGCCTTCCATTCGGCGGCGGCGTGCGTGAGCCGGTGGCTCGATGCGGCAAGCCCACGGGTCAATGTCTTCAGGTCCTGCAGGGTGTGCCGGAGGTAGTCTTCCATTTCCGGGCTGGACGCCTTGTACATGAGGGTGAGCAGCCGCGCGCCGATATCGTCGTGCAGGTCCTGCGCGATTCGGGCACGCTCCTCGCTGCGCCCTTGCTCCACCGCCTTGTCGTAGGCCACCGCACGACCCAGCTGCTCGACGATACGGTCGGTGAGACGGGCGTCCTCCTGTGTGAACAGCCGCTTGCCCCGATGAGCGAAGCGGATCATCACGGCGCCGCAGCCGGCGGGATCCTCGGTATTTGCGAGTTGCGGTACAGGCACCACCATGGAGGAGCCGTCGCCGATGACATGGGTGTGCCGGAACCCGCGGTCGAGCTGCACCACCTCCAGGGGCTCGAACAGTTCGCGCAACAAATGCGACAACAGGGCGCCGATCTTCTCGGGGTGCGCTTCCACTTCCCTCGCGATGCGGTACAGCTGCTCGAACATCCGTTCGGTCGTCAGCACGCTGGTGCCCAGCATCTGGTTCAGGATCCACTGCCTCACGCCCGCATAGATGCCAAGCGCGAGAAACAGCGACAACGTGAGGGACGCGAACTGCCCGAGCGAGAACACCGCCACGAACAGCAGATCGAGTGAGGTGGCGACCGTGCTGATCCCGGCCAGCATCGAGAACTCGCGCATCACCTGTTGCGACCGCGACAGGAACGGCACAAGCAGCAGCAGCGAGGCCAGGAACACATACCAGATCACCGAGCCGATGGCGGCGATGCTGTATTGCATGCCCGGCTGCCGATCCGCCACCGCGATGGCAACGGTCAGCAGCATCAGCGTGCCGATGGCCACGATACCGAAGCGTCGAAGCAGGATCGCCGACGGGTTGGGCTCGATGCGGTATGACCAGGTGAACAGCCCCACCGCCGCCAGCCCGTAAAGGATCGACATGCCCTGGGTCCACCACCATACCTGCTGCAACTGACCGGTAGCGTCGGAGGCGATCATCAAACCCGCGAGCAGCCAGGCGATCGCTCCCACGACATGCCGCCCAGGCAGGGGCTTCGGGTGCATCGTGCTCGCCTGAACGATGGTGGCGCCGGTCACGACGTCGAACGCCACGCGCGCCAGCGGGTCCCAGCGGACGAACCACGGAGGCAGGCCGAGGCCGGGCAGCGACTCCACTGCAATGAAAAGCAGGTTTCCCGCCTGGCAGAGCGCCATCAGCGAGTAAGCGAAATTGCGCATGGTCGGGCGGGACAGCAGTACCACCATGGCAATCAAATACAGCAGCAGCGCCAGAGGAGACAGAAGCCAGAACGTCACGCCAAGGCCGTCCGGTCCGCGCGCTTTGGTCGGCACCGTGACCATCGAACCGTCATCGAAGAACAGCTTGACGTTGCGATGGGCGAAGACCTGCGCGAGCTGTTCCTGCATCTCCAGGTGCCGTGCCCGCTGGACGTCGCTGACCAGCCACCGAGGCGACCGCTGAAGCACGAGGGCGTCAAGACCGACGAGCGGGCCGCCCTCGCCCTGGATACCGAGCAACTGCCGCCCTTCGTAGTCGCGCAGGCGCGGATCGCCCGAGCCTGCGAGCTCGAGCTGGCCTTGCGGATTGACCCGCCAGGCGGCATCAATGTGAGGAATCGCGGAGAGATCCCGGCTGAGCAGGAACAGGCAGACACACCCGAGGAGGGCGCTGGCGACCAGCAGCCTCAGGCGCCAGCCCAGCCACCGCGCGGCATGAAGTCCCTGGCCGAGACTGCGCTCCAGGGCTCGGGCGTCGAAGGTCGAATCCTGCAGGGTGGAGGCGAAGTCCGACAGCGCGGGAGAACTCATGGTCATGCCGAGGAAGCGCCCCTGTCGGAGCGCGGATCTGGACGGTTAGCGTGGAAATACGTGACTCGTCAGAAACGCCGCAACCTCGCTAGTCCAAAGGTGCGATGAACCGCGATGATAGCGATCCCCATTTCCATCATCCGGGGTGCGGCGACCCGCCTCATGACAGTTAGGGCGGCGGCAGGGCATCAGTGAACAAGCCCCTCGCGGGCTGCCGCTCAGGGCCGCCTCAGACCAACCCCTGCTTGCTTGCGAGAACTGCCGCCTCCGCCCTGCTGGAAACGTTGAGCTTCTTGTAGATGGACTTGATGTGGTCGTTGACGGTGAACCACTTGATGCCCATCAGGCTCGCGATCTCCTTGATCGTGAATCCCTTGCTGAGATACGTCAGCACCTCGCTTTCGCGCGGGGTGAGGCGCTCATGATCGAGCGGCTTCTCCATGGGCACCGGCCGGCTGGTCTGAAAACCGGCAAGCGGTGCCAAACCGGACTCCGGCGCCGTCGCCTCCGCCCCCGAGCCGTGACGGAAATGCGTGAGCAGACGGCGCGCAATCGCGGGCGACAGCGGAGGCTGGCCGCGCACGATCTTCTGCAGTTCCTCGACCAGGACTTCGAAGCGGTCTTCCTTCAGCAGGTAGCCGTCGGCTCCGCGCTGAAGGGCCGGGAAGAGGTGGTCGTCGTCGGAATAGAGCGTCGTGACGATCTTGGTGGCAGGGTATTGCACCAGTTCGCTCAAGAGCTCCATACCGTTTCCATCAGGCAGCTCGAGGTCCACCAGGATCAGCTTGAAGGGATCGACCCCATGCAAGCCGCGCGGCCCGCCACTCAAGCTGATGTGCTGGCGGGCGGTTTCGAGGTCGCCGGCTTCGGTTATCGCAATGGTGTCGCTGAAGCTTTCACGCACTACCCTGCAGAGGAAGCTTCGGGCAACCGGGTTGTCTTCGAGTATCAGGACCTTGACGGCCATCTTGCAGCACCCCTTGACGCCTTTTCTTTCACATGTCCGCGTCTGGCGGGAAGTCATCGTAGCGCAGTTATAAGCCGACAGGGTTCTTCTACCCCTAGGAGTGAATACTTCCCTCATCCAACTTCTACGAAGACGATGGCACCTCGTCGTTGACGAGCAGCAGTTTGCCCCGCACTGCGCGCGTGTCCATCAGCGCATAGGCCTCTTTCAGAGAGCGCATGGGCAGGCGACGGTCGATCACCGGCCGGATCAATCCACGCGAGTACCACTGGCTCAACTCCGCCAGCGACGCTGCATTCGCCTGCGGTTCGCGCCGCACGAAGTCGCCCCAGAACACCCCCACCAGCGAAGCGCCCTTCAGCAGCGCGAGGTTGAAGGGCAGGGAGGGGATCTTTCCTCCCGCGAACCCGATGACCAGGTAACGGCCGCGCCATGCGATCGAGCGGAAGACTGGCTCGGCGAGATCGCCACCGACAGGGTCGTACACCACGTCCGGCCCCCTGCCGTCGGTGAGCTGTCTGATCTGCTCGCGGATATCGCTCCCCCGGCCGTAGTTCAGCGTGGCGTCCGCGCCCAGTTCCCGGCACAGCTCGGCCTTCTCGTCGGTCGACACCGCGGCAATGACGCGCGCCCCGACTGCCTTCGCAATCTGAATCGCCGCTGTTCCCACGCCCCCGGCGGCACCGAGCACCAACACCGTTTCACCGGGTTGAAGCCCGGCACGATCGACAAGCGCATGATGACTGGTGCCGTAGGTGAATGCGAAGGCTGCGCCATGCTCGACCTTGAAGCCGGGTGGCAGCGGGATCACTTGCGATGCCGGCACGCAAGCGTGAGTGGCAAAACCGCCACTGCTGCCGATGACCGCCACGGGCTCGCCTACACGCGATGAGGTGACGCCCTCGCCGAGGGCATCGACAAACCCCGCGAACTCGGCGCCCGGGACGAAGGGCAGCGACGGTTTGACCTGGTACTTGTTGTGGACGATCAGCAAGTCCGGGAAATTGAGGCTCGCGGCCTTGATCGCAATGCGGACTTCACCCGCCAGAGGCTCGGGTGTGGGCAGATCCTTCCACTCGAGCGCCTCCACGCCCACTGGGTTCTCGCACAACCAGGCTCGCATTTAACGTCTCCTTGGCGGGTTCGCAATAGCGGCGTCGATGATAGGCAACGTTGCCCGACACGCCGCGTCACCCCGGTGACGACTCCCTACAATCGGCCGCATGCGAATTCTGATCGCCAACGACGACGGCTATCTCGCACCCGGGCTGGCCGCGCTGGTCAAGGCGTGCCAGGGTCTGGGGGACATCGATGTGATTGCCCCGGAGCAGAACGCCAGCGGGACTTCCAACTCCCTCACCCTGAACCGACCGCTGTCGGTGTTCACTGCGGCCAACGGCTTTCGGTACGTGAATGGAACGCCGTCCGACGCCGTGCACATTTCGCTCACCGGCCTGCTCGACCAGCGGCCCGATCTGGTGATTTCAGGCATCAACAACGGTGCCAACATGGGCGACGACACGCTGTACTCCGGCACTGTCGCGGCCGCCATGGAGGGCTTTCTGTTCGGTATTTCCGCGATTGCCTTTTCCCAGGTCGAGAAGGGTTGGTCTCACCTCGATTCGGCAGCGGCTGCCGCCCGTGCGGTGGTCGAAGATGTGCTTGCCCAACCGCCCCTGCCCGAGCCCTGGCTGCTCAACGTCAACATACCCAACCGCCCGGATGCATTGTCGTTGCCGCGCCGGGTGACACGGCTGGGGCGCCGTCATGCGAGCGAACCCGTGATACGCCAGACAAATCCGCGCGGCGAGCCGATCTACTGGATCGGCCCGGCAGGCGATGCGCGTGAGGCCGGCGAAGGCACCGACTTTCATGCGACGGCCCGGGGCGCGGTCTCGATCACGCCGCTGCAGGTCGACCTGACCGACCACGGCGCGCTGCCGCGGTGGGCGGTGAGGCTGGAACGTGGAGCGTCGTGATGACTCTGCGCTTTCCGTCGCTTCCGGTGCCCATGCCGAAGGCTGCAAGCAACGACAGGATGCGTGCATGAATCGCGCGTCGCGGCCGACGAGGTTTCCGCTCGGCCTGGACCGCGTCGTCGTGAAGGCGCCCGAGGCACGGGCGACCGATCCGATCCGGCCGCAAAGGCCGTTGCAGGAAGCTGCGGCCGATGCCCGACGTCAAGCGCTGCCCACCGGCGTGGGACTTGATTCGGCCGGTGTTCGCACGCGCATGGTGAGCCGTCTTCGTGCGGAAGGCGTGGCGGACGAGATTGTGCTTTCCGCAATCGCCAGCGTGCCGCGGCATGCATTCGTCGACACTGCGCTGGTGGTCCAGGCCTATGAAGACACGAGCCTGCCCATCGGGCACGGACAGACCATCTCCAAGCCCTCGGTCGTCGCGCGCATGCTGTCGCTGCTGATGGCGTCCCCCTACACCCGCGCTCGCGGCCATCTGGGCAGGGTGCTGGAGATCGGGACCGGATGCGGCTATCAGGCTGCCCTGCTGTCGCACCTTGGACGGCATGTGGTGTCGATCGAACGGTTGCGTCCCCTTCATCACAAGGCGCGAGAGCTGCTCGAGCCTTTTCGCCGGCACAACGTTCGCCTCGTCTATGGCGACGGGCGCGTGGGACATGCCCCCAACGCGCCTTACGACAGCATCATCGCGGCCGCTGGCGGCGATGAATTGCCGCAGTCATGGCTGGACCAGCTCGCCGTCGGCGGCCGCCTCGTGGCGCCGATGGAAGGCAGCCACGGCAAAGGGCAGGTGCTGATGGTCGTTGATCGCTTCGAGTCCGACTGGATCCGGAGCGTTCACGAAGCAGTGAACTTCGTACCTCTAAAATCAGGCATTGCCTGAGAGGAAGGATTGAATTGATGGGATTGCCATCGATGCGCGCGTGGCAGTTTTGCGCGAGTGTTGTGCTCGCGTTTCTGCTCGCGTCATGCGCATCGCCACACAACAATGCGCCGGTCGAGGACCGGGGCTTCGGCGCACGGCCCGCGGTCATGCCGCCGAGCGAGGCTGCATCAGGTGCAGAGGCTGCAAAGCCGCTGCCACCGGGCAGCGAGAACGCGGGCAAGCCAGGGTACTACACGGTCAAGCAAGGCGATACGATGATCCGCATCGGCCTCGAGACGGGGCAAAACTGGCGCGACATCGCAAAGTGGAACAACATCGACAACGTCAATCTCATCGAGGTCGGTCAGGTGTTGCGTGTCGTTCCTCCCAGCCTGGATCCCGCCCTGGCTGCCGCGAAAGGCGTTGGCGTCGCCAAGGTCGAGACACGGCCGCTCGGGCCTTCGAATGGCGCATCTGCTCCCGCGATTGGGGCTTCGTCGCCTGGCAGCGGCTCGGCGGCAGCAACGGTGCCGGCCAGCGGACCGATCGTCGCGCCATTGGCCTCCGCCCGCGAAGGGGACGACGATGTCAACTGGGGTTGGCCCGCCAATGGTGCGGTCACGGCAAGTTTCGACGAAGGCCACAACAAGGGCTTGTCGATCGCGGGCAGGGCCGGCGATGCGGTACTGGCCGCGGCTGATGGACGTGTCGTATACGCGGGATCGGGCCTGCGCGGCTATGGCAACCTCGTGATCGTCAAGCACAACAACAACTATCTCACCGCATACGCGCACAATCAGACCCTGCTGGTCAAGGAAGATCAGGTAGTCCGGCGCGGACAGAAGATCGCCGAAATGGGATCGAGCGATTCCGACCACGTGCAATTGCACTTCGAAATCCGCAGGCAAGGCAAGCCCGTGGACCCTGCCAAGCTGCTGCCGCCTCGTTGAAGTGAAGGCGTCGAGGAGTTCGCATGAGCGGAAAACGCGAGATGCGCAATGGCCATGCGAAACACCTCGCGCCGCTGCCGTCGATGGCGCAGGTCGACGACATCGAACTCCCGTCCTTGGCGGCCGCGCCTGACGACATCAACCTCGCCGACTCCAACGTTGCGAACGGACAGGAACTGCCGACGGGCGATGCCGACGTCGGGAACACACTGCAGACCTACCTGCGGGAGATTCGTAGAGCGCCGCTGCTCACACCGGAGGAGGAGTACGCCACGGCCGTGCGCGCGCGAAGCGGCGATTTCGGCGCACGCCAGGCGATGATCGAGCGCAACCTGCGGCTGGTGGTCAGCATTGCCAAGAACTACATGGGCCGCGGCCTGCCGATGACCGACCTGATCGAGGAGGGCAACCTCGGCCTGATGCATGCCATCGGCAAGTTCGAGCCGGAGCGCGGCTTCCGTTTCTCCACCTATGCCTCGTGGTGGATTCGCCAGAACATCGAGCGCGCGATCATGCATCAGGCCCGGCTCGTGCGTCTGCCCGTGCATGTGGTGCGCGAGCTGAATCATGTTCTCAAGGCGCGCCGCGCCCTGGAGGCGGAGTCCGAGCGCGGGGTTCATGGCGACCGGCCGGTGCGGGTGGAGGAGATTGCCGCGATGCTCGGGCGTCCTCCACAGGAGGTCGCGGAGTTGTTGAAATTCGCCGAGGCGCCGGCTTCGCTCGACGCGCCGCTCGAGCGCAATGCCGAAACGAGCGAGTCGATGCTCGACACCGTGGCCGACGACCAGGCAATGGATCCTCTGGGGTTGACCCTGAGCCATGAGGTCGAGCAATTGCTCCAACTGGGACTTGCGGAACTGAACGAACGCGAGCGCGAGGTGCTGTCGGGCCGTTATGGCTTGCGCGATCGCGATCCCGAGACCCTGGAGGTGTTGGCCGAGCGCATGGGGCTGACGCGCGAACGGATCCGTCAGATCCAGCAGGAGGCCCTGTTGAAGCTCAAGCGCCGGATGCTGCGCCAGGGCATCGATCGCGACTCGATCTTCTGATGACCTGGCCGGTTCTCGTCTTCGACATCGAGACGATCCCCGACATCGCCGGCCTGCGTCTGCTGCGAGGCGATTGTGACGCTCTCTCCGACGCAGAGGTCTACGCCAGGGAGGTCGCCGAGCGCGCGGAAGGTGGCAAGAGCGAGTTCCTGCCGCATTACTTGCAGCGCGTCCTGGTGATCTCGTGTGTCTTCCGCAACGGCGAGGGCATGCATATCCATTCGTTCGTGGACCGCGAGCCCGACGGGGTGAGCCAGGAGGGGCGGCTCATTCAGGGCTTCTTCAATCGCATCGACCGGCATGTGCCGCAGCTTGTGAGCTGGAACGGCGGTGGTTTCGATTTGCCGGTACTCCACTATCGCGGTCTGCGGCATGGCGTTTCAGCCTCCAAGTACTGGGACCTCGGCGAAGACGACCGTGAGTTCAAGTGGAACAACTACATCGGCCGCTATCACCTGCGTCATCTTGACCTGATGGATCTGCTGGCGATGTATCAGCCGAAGGCGAACGCGCCGCTTGATGCCATGGCGAAGCTATGCGGTTTTCCCGGCAAGCTCGGGATGGACGGGTCTGCTGTTCACGGGGCCTACCTGCGTGGCGAACTGGAGTCAATCCGCCGGTACTGCGAGACGGATGTCATGAACACCTACCTCATGTACTGCCGATTTCAAAAAATGCGCGGTGGTTTCACCGAGGCCGAGTACGAGCGCGAGATCGGATTCGTCCGCGAGACCCTGGCTCGCATCGACGAATCGCACTGGGCCGAGTACTTGCAGGCGTGGCGAGACTCTTGACTCCCTCTTGGGGAGGCGCTCTGTGACGCGGCTCTACTCTTCTGCTTTGTTATTCAGGTTCCTGAGCAGGACCGGCTGAGGGCTGCGTACGGGCGCAACGCGGGCAGATACACGTCCGATCGCGGTGCGCTTGCGGAATGCGCCTGAGCACCTCGCCGGCAATCTTCACCGCCGCACACCAACAACCTTCGGCAAAACTGCCTGATGCTGCTGGCGCGCACCGGTTGTCCTCGCCGCAAAGCGGGCAGCGTCTGTGGGGAAGAGGTTGGCGATCCACCCTCTCAGCATATGTGAAGCGCCACGGATAATCCCGCCATGACAGATGAAAGCGAATGGCTGCAGGTCGAATCCTTGGACCTGGAGGCGCAAGGCGTGGCGCACAACGCCGAGGGCAAGGTGGTGTTCATCGACGGCGCGCTGCTGGGGGAAAAGGTTCAAGTCCAGGTCCACCGCCGCAAGAACAACTGGGAGCAGGCGACGATGGTCGCCTTGCAAGACGAGAGCAGTTTGCGCGTGCGGCCCCGCTGCCCGCATTTCGGGCTGCATCCGGGCGCGTGCGGAGGCTGCAAGATGCAGCATCTCGACGCCGCCGCGCAAGTCTCCATCAAGCAGCGAGTTCTGGAGGACAACCTCTGGCATCTCGGAAAAGTGAGGCCGGAGCGCATGCTGATGCCGATCCAAGGGCCAACCTGGGGCTATCGCTATCGTGCGCGCTTCTCGGTGCGCCATGTCGCCAAGAAGGGGACGGTGCTCGTGGGCTTCCACGAGCGCAAGTCGCGCTATGTGGCCGACATCCGCGAATGCCATGTGGTGCCGCAGCATGTCAGCGATATGCTGGTGCCGCTGCGCGAGCTGATCGGCAGCATGGAGCAGAGGGATCGCCTGCCGCAGATCGAGCTCGCGGTCGGCGCCGGCGTCACAGCCCTCGTGCTGCGCCACCTCGAGCCGCTGAGCGGGCGCGACAAGACACGGCTGCGGGAGTTCGCGGCAGTCCATGGCGTGCAGTGGTGGCTGCAGCCGAAAGGACCGGAGACAGCGCATCTGCTCGACGAGGAAGGGCGCGAGTTGATCTACGAATTGCCCGAATTTGACCTCGGCATGCCCTTCAAGCCGACGGACTTCACTCAGGTCAACCATCTGATCAACACGGTGCTCGTGGGAAGGGCGGTGCGCCTGCTCGATCCCGGTCCGTCGGAGCGGGTCATCGACTGGTTTTGCGGCCTCGGCAACTTCACGCTTCCGCTGGCAACGCGTGCTCGTTCCGTGCTGGGTGTCGAGGGCAGCGAGTCGCTGCTGGAGCGTTCGCGCGAGAACGCGTCGCGCAATGGCCTTGCCGCCAGGACGCGCTTCGAGGTCCATGACCTTTTCGGGCTGACGACGGACGACCTGTGCGCATACGGCAGCGCCGACAAGTGGCTCGTCGATCCGCCGCGGGAAGGCGCGTTCGCACTTGTCAAAGCACTTGCCGATCTGCGCCAGCATGCGTCGGGCGCACACGAATGGCAATCGCCGCAGCGTATCGTCTATGTGAGCTGCAGTCCCGCGACGCTGGCGCGCGATGCCGGCCTGCTCGTGCATCAGGCGGGCTACGTCTGCAAGGCGGCCGGCGTCGTGAACATGTTTCCCCACACCGCGCACGTCGAGAGCATCGCGGTCTTTGAGCGGGCCGATTCGATTTCCGCTTGAAATACGGGTTCGATCAAGTCGCGAAAAAGGGGCCCGAAGGCCCCTTGTCATCGTCATTCGAAGTGTGCGCGCGTCACTCGCGCTCGCCGCCGAAAATGCCCAGCAGGCTCAACAGTGCCTGGAACACGTTGTATAGATCCAGGTAGATCGCGAGCGTCGCGCTGATGTAGTTGGTTTCGCCCCCGTCCATCACCCGCTTGATGTCCACGAGCATGAATGCGGAGAACAGGCCCATCACGATCACATTGAGGGCGAGCATCATCGCCGTGGACTGGACGAAGAAGTTGATCAGCCCCGCAATCAGCACGATTACCGCACCGACGAACAGGAACTTGCCCAGACCGCTCAGGTCGCGCTTGATGACCGTCGCCAGAGCTGCCATCGCAAAGAAGACACCGGCGGTGCCGCCAAACGCCATCATGATGAGCGACGAGCCGTTCTTGAAGCCGAGCATGAGCCCGATGAGGCGCGACAGCATGAGGCCCATGAAGAACGTGAACGCCAGCAGCATCACAACGCCGGTGGACGAGTTCTTCGTCCGCTCGATACCGAACATCAGGCCGAAGGCACCCAGCAGGAACACCACCAGACTGACGCCTGGCGACATCATCGCCATGATTCCCGTGCTCACCCCGACCCACGCACCGAGAACGGTAGGCACCAGCGACAGGGCGAGCAGCCAGTAGGTGTTGCGCAACACGCGGTTGCGGTCAGCCAGCGCTCCCCCGCCGGCATGACCGGGATAGCCGGAGTAGGCGGTTGGCATGCGTTCGTTCATGAGACCTCCAGTGGTCGAAGAATCAGTGTCGACAGACCTGTCCGCAGGCATTCTAGTTCCGCACCTGTCCCACACGCAGCGCATTTGGGGCGACGGATGAAAAATGCAAGGTAAGCAAGCCTTTCGTCTGGCTCAAGATGCAGGCCGGAAGGGCAAGCACGCCGCGCTCGCTATAATCTTCCCGTTATCTGCCACAAGCGCGCTGCCTAGCGAAACATCACGGTTTTCACCGGACGTCGGGCTTCCTCGAAGCAAACAAGGAAGGCTGGGCGCGCACGAACCGGAGTCATTTCCCAGTGCTGCCCGTCCTGCCTCCCGCATTGCTTGCACTCGCAGACGGTACGGTCTTCCAAGGCATCTCGATCGGCCCCGCCGGTCGCACCGTCGGCGAGGTGGTATTCAACACCGCGCTCACTGGCTATCAGGAAATCCTCACCGACCCGAGCTATGCCCAGCAGATCGTCACTCTGACGTATCCGCACGTCGGCAATTACGGTGTCAATGAGGAGGACGTCGAGGCCTCGAAGATCCATGCCGCCGGCCTCGTCATCAAGGACCTGCCCGTGCTGTCGTCGAACTTCCGCCAGACGATGACCCTGCCTCAGTACCTCGAGCGCGAAGGCACCGTGGCGATCGCAAACGTCGACACCCGTCGGCTGACACGCGTGCTGCGCAACAGGGGCGCGCAAAACGGATGCATCGTCACATTCGAGCCCGGCCACGTCCTGACTGGCGCGGACGTCGACTCGGCCATCGGGTCGGCAAAGGCAGCGCCCAACATGTCGGGCCTCGACCTGGCGAAGGTAGTTTCCACGCGGGAACCCTACGAGTGGACGCAGACCGAATGGTCGCTGGGCAGCGGCTATGGCATGCAGAAGTCACCGAGGTTCCATGTCGTCGCCTGTGACTATGGCGTCAAGCGCAACATCCTGCGCATGCTCGCCCACCGCGGCTGCCGCATCACGGTGTTGCCCGCACAGACCCCGGCGGCCGAAGTGCTCCGGCTGAAGCCCGACGGCATCTTCCTCGCCAATGGCCCCGGCGACCCCGCGGCGTGCCATTACGCGATCGAGGCGACGCGGGAACTGGTCGAAAGCGGCATTCCGACCTTCGGTATCTGCCTGGGACACCAGATCATGGCCTTGGCCTCCGGCGCACGGACGTTCAAGATGAAGTTCGGCCATCATGGGGCCAACCACCCCGTGAAGGACCTCGACACCGGCCGTGTCAGCATTACCAGCCAGAACCATGGCTTTGCCGTTGATGAGACCACGCTGCCGGCCAACCTTCGGGCCACGCACGTGAGCCTGTTCGACGGAACGCTGCAAGGCCTCGCGCGCACCGACAAACCCGCCTTCTGCTTCCAAGGCCACCCCGAAGCGTCCCCCGGCCCGCACGACATCGGCTACCTGTTCGACCGCTTTGCCGCATTGATGGAGAAGAAGATTTGAGCCGGCGCCTTTGCGGCTTTTCCGGTGCACCGCACCGCGTGTTCCTTGCGGCCCATCGGGAGGCGTGACCTTATGTCCAAGCGAGACGACCTGAAGAGCATTCTCATCATCGGTGCCGGCCCGATCGTCATCGGCCAGGCTTGCGAGTTCGACTATTCCGGGGCACAGGCCTGCAAGGCGCTTCGCGAGGAAGGCTACAAAGTCATCCTCGTCAACAGCAATCCGGCGACGATCATGACCGACCCCGAGATGGCCGATGTGACCTACATCGAACCCATCACCTGGCAGGTGGTCGAGAAGATCATCGCCAAGGAGATGCCCGACGCGATCCTGCCGACGATGGGCGGCCAGACGGCGCTGAACTGCGCGCTGGACCTGCACCGCCATGGCGTGCTGGAAAAATATGGTGTCGAGATGATCGGCGCCAACGAGCACGCGATCGAGAAGGCCGAGGACCGGCAGAAGTTCAAGGAGGCAATGACCTCCATCGGACTTGAATCGGCCAAGAGCGGCATCGCACACTCGATGGAAGAGGCCTGGACGGTACAGAAGCGCATCGCTGCCGACACCGGAAGCATCGGCTTCCCTGTCGTGATCCGCCCCAGTTTCACGCTCGGGGGTACCGGCGGCGGCATCGCCTACAATCCGGAGGAATTCGAGGAGATCTGCAAGCGCGGCATCGACCTTTCCCCAACGAACGAGCTTCTGATCGAGGAGTCACTGATCGGCTGGAAGGAGTTCGAGATGGAGGTGGTCCGCGACAAGGTGGACAACTGCATCATCGTCTGCTCCATCGAAAACCTCGATCCGATGGGCATCCACACCGGTGACTCCATCACCGTGGCGCCGGCGCAGACGCTGACCGATAAGGAATACCAGCTGATGCGCAACGCCTCGATCGCGATCCTGCGCGAGATTGGCGTGGACACTGGCGGCTCGAACGTGCAGTTCGCCATCAACCCGAACAACGGGCGGATGATCGTGATCGAGATGAACCCGCGCGTGTCCCGGTCGTCCGCGCTCGCGTCGAAGGCGACCGGCTTCCCCATTGCCAAGGTCGCGGCCAAGCTGGCCGTGGGCTACACGCTCGACGAGTTGCGCAATGACATCACTGGCGGAGCGACGCCCGCGAGCTTCGAGCCCAGCATCGACTACGTCGTCACCAAGATTCCGCGCTTCGCCTTCGAGAAGTTCCGCGAGGCCGACCCTCACCTGACGACGCAGATGAAATCTGTCGGCGAAGTCATGGCGATGGGCCGCACCTTCCAGGAGAGCTTTCAGAAGGCGCTGCGCGGCCTGGAGACCGGCATCGACGGTCTCTCCGAGCGATCGACGGACCGCGACGAAATCATCGAGCAGATCGGCAATGCGGGTCCGGAGCGCATCCTGTATCTCGGCGATGCCTTCCGCATCGGTATGAGCATTGATGAGATCTTCGAGGAGACGGCCATCGACCCATGGTTCCTTTCCCAGATCGAGCAGATCGTGCAGGCCGAGAGGTCGCTTGCGGGGCGGAATCTCGCCGGCCTGTCGGAGGGCGAGCTTCGGTATCTCAAGCAAAAGGGCTTCTCCGACAAGCGCCTCGGCAGACTGCTTGGCAGCGACCAGCACGAGGTCCGCCGGACACGGCACGCGCTCGGCATCCGGCCTGTCTACAAGCGGGTCGATACCAGCGCCGCCGAGTTCGCCACGCAGACGGCCTATATGTACTCCACCTACGACGAGGAGTGCGAGGCCGAGCCGACCGAGAACCGCAAGATCATGGTGCTGGGTGGCGGACCCAATCGCATCGGGCAGGGCATCGAATTCGACTACTGCTGCGTCCACGCTGCGCTCGCAATGCGCGAAGACGGCTACGAGACCATCATGGTCAACTGCAATCCGGAGACCGTCTCTACCGACTACGACACCTCCGACCGCCTGTACTTCGAGCCCGTGACGCTGGAAGACGTGCTCGAGATCGTCGAGAAGGAAAAGCCCCTTGGCGTGATCGTGCAATACGGCGGGCAGACGCCGTTGAAGCTCGCGCTGCCGCTGCAGGAGGCGGGGGTCAGGATCCTGGGAACGTCGCCGGATTCCATCGACCTGGCGGAAGACCGCGAGCGCTTTGCCCGACTGCTGTGGGATCTCGGCATCCCGCAGGCCGCGAGCGGCACGGCGACGAATCCCGATGAAGCCCGCGCCGTCGCGACGAAGATCGGCTTTCCGCTCGTTGT
>DASTGE010000467.1:0-5336 GCA_035719405.1 Burkholderiaceae bacterium | reverse complement strand
CTGCCGCTCAGGCTCCCAGGACAGACGGTCCCAAGTAGGCACCTCAGCTCACCGCCTGGCCGAGTCTCGATTTGCGTTGCGCACCCGATGCTTGCGACGGCCACTGCCCAGTTCTTCGCGTCTCCTGGCGGCTGTCGATGGCTGCCAAGCACTGCCACAATCGTTGAGCAGGATCCGAAGGCGAGCGGGGGAAGGTTCGCCCAGGGCGAACCAACCGCACATCGAGCGCGGCCGACCAACGGGAATCGGCACGAGCCAATTCGCCGCGACGTAGAGGCTCCCTAACCATCGATTCCGGCAAGAAGGCCACCCCAAGACCCTGGCGAACAAGCGCGCATAGGGAATGCAAAGAATCGGAGGCGCAAACAGGTTTCAAGTGCGCACGAAGGGGTGCGCTGCCCATCAGGACGCCCATGACCTGCGCGAGATAGTCCGCCATGCCGTACTCGAGCAGCGGCGTCGGCGTCTCGCGCGAGCCAGGCAGCGAATGCAGGGGCCGGCCCAACGCGTCTACGCCGACGATTGGCGACAGTCGATCCCGGGCGACGGTAATTGCCTCAAAGCCGGCTGGGTCAAGCAGCAACGGAAGCTCTGCATGCTGCGGGGCGAGCCAAAGGTCAACCTCACCGTCCATAAGCGCTTGTGACGCAGCCTGCGTTCCCTTCAGCACAACACGCACGGGATTCTCGAATCCGTGTTCTTTGAGCCGCGCGAGCAGTATCGGCAACATTCCCGACTCCATCCCCTCGGCGACGGCCAATGTCACCGGGGCTTCCCCTCGCCCACTGTCTGACACGCACATCTCGCGGGCAGCGAGTACTGCGCTTCGAAGGTTGGTTGCAAGCGGAAGAAATCGTTGCCCGGCCTGAGTGAGCCGAAAACGACTCGCGGCCCGGTCGACAAGATGCGCGCCCATCCACTGCTCGAGAGACTGGATTCGACGCGACAGGCCCGACTGGGAGGTGTTGCGGACCCGCGCCGCACGTGTGAAGCTTTGGCATTCGGCAAGCGCGAGAAAGTCATCCAACCACTTCACGTCCATTGGGCTTAGGCCTCTTCTGTAGGGGTGTCACGCGTCATGCAAGTGGCAGGCGACGGCATGGCCAGTATGCATCTCGCGCAAGCGAGGCGCTTCCTGCCGACAACGCTCCTGCGCGTGCGGGCAGCGCGGATGAAAGTGGCAGCCAGAAGGGGGAGCCAGCGGCGAAGGTATCTCTCCCTGAATAGCAACAAACTTCTTCTTCTGGACTTTCAGCGTCGGTGCCTCGGCGAGCAGCGCGCGGGTGTACGGATGGGCTGCTTCGGCGAACAGGCTGGCAGCCGGTGCGGATTCGACCACCCGTCCGAGATACATCACCGCCACTCGGTCGGAGATGTGGTGAACCACGCTGAGGTTGTGGCTTACAAACAGATAGCTCAGACCAAGGCGTTCACGCAGGTCGGCGAACAAATTGAGCACCTGCCCCTGAACTGACACGTCCAGCGCCGCCACCGCCTCGTCGCAAACGATGAACTCCGGCTTGACGGCGAGGGCCCGCGCAATGCCTATACGTGCACGCTGCCCACCTGAGAACTGGTGCGGGAAGCGGCGCGCCATCTCGGGCTTCAAGCCGACGCGCTCGAGCAGATCGGCCACGTATGCCGGCTTTTCGGCCTTCGTGACGATGCCATGCGTCACGGCGGCCTCTCCGATAATGTCGTTGACTCGCAACCGTGGGTTCAGCGAGGCGTACGGGTCCTGGAACACCATCTGCAGCTTGAGCTGGCGTGCCACCGCGTCGCCATTAGACAAATGTTCCAGGCGCTCGCCGCGAAAAAGCCGTTCCCCGGTAGTCGCGGCCTGAAGGCCCACAGCGACGCGGCCGAGAGTTGACTTGCCGCAGCCTGATTCACCGACCAGACCCACGATCTCGCCTTCGTGCACAGTCAGGCTTATATCGTCCACCGCACGCACGGGACGCGGCCGTGGAGATGAAGATTGTCCCTTCAGCCAAGCGGTTGCGCTCCGCAACGAGATCGGGCGCTCGAAGTTCACGCCGACATGGCGCAACTCCAGAAGTGGGGCGCTATTGCCAGTTCGGTTCATCGGGTCTCCTTGTCGTTCTTCTCGTTGTCGCCTCACCCAGGATTGCAGCAGCGTAAACGACGCCCATCCGCCGCGATTTCAAGCGGCAGATCCTTCCCGCACTCGCGCCGCGCGCGGTCACAGCGGGGTGCAAAGGCGCACCCTTTCAGGTCAATGGGCAGGGCCATTGTTCCAGGTATTTGTCGCAGACGCTGTCCGCGCAATTCAACGCTGGGCACGCTGGCGATCAAGCCCCGAGTGTAGGGATGCTTCGGTGATTCGAGGACCTGATGCACGGTGCCGTGCTCGACCATCCGCCCCGCGTACATCACACCCACTTGGTCCGCCAACCCGGCTACTACTGACAAGTCATGCGTGATCCAAATGAGACTTGTGCCCGAAGCAGCACAGATCTTCTGCATCTCGAAGAGGATCTGGCCCTGGATGGTGACGTCCAATGCGGTGGTGGGTTCGTCGGCGATGATCAGGTCCGGTTCATTGAGCAATGCGATCGCGATTGCCACACGCTGCCGCATGCCGCCGGAAAGTTGGTGCGGATAAGCGCGCAGCCGCTCCTCCGGAGCCGCGATGCCAACACGTTCGAGCGCCCTGCAGGCAAGATCCAGCGCCTGAGCCCGGGAAACCTTGCGGTGCGCATGCACCGCTTCGGCCATCTGCACGTCAACGCGCAACACGGGGTTGAGCGTCATCATGGGATCCTGGAAGATCATGGCGATGCGGTTGCCCCGGAGGTCACGCATCTGGCTTTCGGCGCGCTGCCGCAGGTCCTCGCCCTTGAAAAGGACGCGTCCGTCGACCACACGCCCCGGCGGATCGATCAGTCCCATGATCGAGAAACCTGTGATCGATTTTCCGGAGCCAGACTCGCCGACCAGGCCCATGACTTCGCCCGGCGCGATTGAAAAACTGACGCCATCCACTGCCTTCACCACGCCGGCGCTGGTGAAGAACCAGGTTTTCAGGCCGTCGACCTCAAGAGTGGGAGTGGCCATATTTGTCAATCCACGCGCAGGCGGGGGTTCAGCACATCACGCAGTTGATCGGCCACGAGATTGATGCTCATGATCGTAGCGAGTAGTGCGAGTCCGGGGAAAAAACTGATCCAGTACTTGCCAGAAAGCAAGTAGGTGAAGCCGTTCGAAATCAGCAGACCAAGCGATGGCTCGGTGATAGGAAGGCCGACGCCGAGGAACGACAACGTCGCTTCGAGTGCGATGGCGGAAGCGACCTGGAGAGCCCCCACCACGATGAGCGAGGGCATGCAATTGGGCAGCAGATGCCGAAACAGAACGCTTGTGATCGGCAGTGCCAATACTCTGGCCGCGGAGATGTACTCGCGCTGGCGCTCCACCAGCACCACCCCTCGGATTGTTCGTGCGTAATAGGCCCACTGCGCCGCGACGAGCGCAGCAATGACCTTGCCTGTGCCTTGCCCGAGGATGGCGATCAGGATGAGTGCCACCAGAATAGCCGGGAACGACAGCTGCATGTCGACGACACGCATGAGGAGCGCATCAAAGCGTCCGCCGAAATAACCGGCGATCAGGCCGACGACAATGCCGATGACAACGGCCAGCAGGGTGGCGCTCAAGCCGACGAACACGCTGATACGGAGCCCATAAAGGATGGCCGAAAGCATGTCGCGACCTTGGGCATCGGTTCCCAGCCAATAGGTGTGGCGTCCGTCAGACGAAGGTGTCCCGGGAGCCAGGCGCGCGTCCATCACTTCGAGTTGCGCGAGGTCATAAGGGTTTTGAGGGGAGATCAGCGGCGCCAGCATAGCGGCCAGGACGAGCAACCCGAGCACGACGGCGGCTATCGTTGCCCCCGTGCTGCGGCGGTACTCCGCAACAAAGCGCTTCCAGCCGATTCGGTTCATGTGGCCGACCCTCCCAGGCGCACTCTCGGATCGAGGATCGAATAGGCAACGTCGGTAACGAAGCTGATTGTCACGTACAAAACCACGACAAGCATCAGATATGCGACCACCACCGGCCGGTCAAGCTGGGTGATGGAGTCGATGAGCAGTTTGCCCATGCCCGGCCAGGCAAAGACCGATTCGGTGACAACGGAGAACGCGAGCAGCGAGCCGAACTCCATGCCGATCACGGTGACGATGGGAACCAAGACATTCTTCAAGACATGCACGCCAACAATTCGGGGGCCAGACAACCCCTTCGCCCTAGCAAAGCGTACGTAATCCTGGGTAAGCGCTTCACGAGTACCTGAACGAGTAAGGCGAACGATGAGCGAGAGCTTGAACAACGCCAGGTTCAACGCGGGAAGCAGGATATGCTTCCAACCGTCTGCCGTAGCAATAGACAGCGGCACGCCGGACAGATCCACCGTGGACCCGCGCCCGCTGGCTGGCAACCATTGCAGCTGGACCGAGAACATCATGATGAGCATCAGGCCAACCCAGAATGTCGGCAGGGAGAAGCCCAAAATGCTCCCACCCATGATGACGCGTCCAGCGAGACTGTCGGGGCGCAACCCGGCCCACAGGCCCAACGGGATGCCAAGCAGAATGGCGATCAGCATTGCGACAACCGCCAGCTCAAGTGTCGCCGGCAGGCGCGTAAGGATCAGGTTCAGCGCGCTTATGCCGTGCACGAAGGAGTCACCCAGGTTTCCGTGCAACGCCTTTGTCACGAAGGTCGCGTACTGCTCCCACAACGGCTTATCGAGACCGAGTGCCGCGATGGTGTGCTCGATTTCGGCTTGGTCGGCCTGCGGGTTGACCAATATATCAACCGGATTGCCGATGGCGAAGAGCCCGAGGAACACGAGCAGGGACATCACGACCACCAGCATCAGCCCCTGCCCAAGTCGGGACAAGAGGTACCGGATCATGCACTCACTCCCTCAGGCTTCCAGGCGCGGCCCACCCAGTTGGTGCACGGGGCGAACACGCGAGTGGACTTATTGACATGCCGCCAGACCTGCTCGCCATTGACGAACACCTTGCACTCGCCGGTTTCGAATGCCTGCCATGGCTCTTCGGAAGTCAGAGGGTCGGTCGCGATGACTACGATTTGATCGTCTGGAGCGTTGATCGCCCCCAGGTCGAGCTCAACGTCACAATCCACGAGGCGCGCGGTGGGAAATGGGTGGCGGCGCTCAAGCATGTGCAACCTGTTCGAGCAATGCGCATAAAGCGCTTCTCCATTGGAGAGCAGGTAATTGAAGTTGCCGTGCCGTGCGATCCCATCGGTGATTTCGGCGATATGAGAAGCGAGCTCCTGCCACG
>DASTGE010000466.1:0-4165 GCA_035719405.1 Burkholderiaceae bacterium | reverse complement strand
GTCTGCACAAAGGGCGCGCCCCACGCCCCTTCAATTCGTCCACGACACTCGCAAGACCGCCGAGGCTCGCGGCCCCAGCGCGCTCGTCCCTGTTACCCGAAAACGACCGAAACTGAACCACGCCCTCAGACCTTGGCGCGGCTCGCAGCCAGCCGTGCGTGCGGTGCAAGCAGCTGGGGAGATTCAGTCATGAAATGCGCATTCGTTACAAAATTGCTCGAGCAGGATCAATGTGCCCTTCGGGATCAAGCTTTCATGGTGTGCCAGGGAGAGCACGAGCGCGGCGTCGATGAACTGCTGCGAGCCCTGTCACCCCGGCGACGCGCTCGAACTGCTCGCGGTCGCGTTCGCAGCGGAGGACTTGCCGGTGACCTATGGAATAGCACCGAGCGCACAGGAGGTCGACTCCAATGTTCTGAACACGCCGCGCGGCGAGCGTCATGTCTCGGCCTGTTTGCGCCGAGGCTTTGCCCGCCTACCTGGCGCCACCTCCTGGCCAAGATGACCGACATGCGAGCGAGCGTGCGTGCGCGCAAACTGGGCGCGCTGGCTTTCGTGTCATGCTGGAAAATGAGCGAACGGGCCGCAGCGTGGCCTACACCTCATCCTCAGGCAAGATGCGCAAGCACCGCATCCGCATCCTCGTGTCGCTTCGAGCTTTCACCGTATGACCTGAGCAAGGGCTGCATCACGTTCCGGCACATCGAAACCTGCTCCAGCGGCGGCACCCGCCGAGGTTGGCGTCATCGCCAACGCCGCTTTGCACCCTGGCGTGGTGGGTCACTTCGGCGACCTGCGCACGCGTTCTCCTGAAAGGCACCCATCGTGGGCAACAAACTCTACGTCGGCAATTTGGCTTACTCCGTGCGCGACGACGATCTCCAACAACAATTCGCCGAGTTCGGCAGCGTCACATCCGCCAAGGTCATGATGGATCGTGACACGGGACGCTCCAAGGGCTTCGGGTTCGTGGAGATGGGCTCGGACGCCGAAGCCCAGGCAGCGATCCGTGGCTTGAACGGCAAGTCTGTGGACGGCCGTAACCTAGTGGTCAACGAGGCGCGTCCCAAGGAAGAGCGCCCCGGCGGCTTCGGCGGTGGAGGCCGGCGCGGCGGTGGCGGTGGCGGGTTTGGTGGGGGCTACGGCGGCGGCGGCCGCCGCTTCTGAGCCTTCCCACACCGCCGACGCAAGCAGTCGTCGCGCCGTCGCTGCTGCTTTGCCCTTGCCGAGTCGCCTCCGGGCTTTGACCGTAGCGCGTCGCGCAGCGTCTTTTTCCGTCTCATGAATTATGGTTGCCAAAAACTCCATCCCCGCCGCTGTGCTGACCGATGATTCGTTGACCACGGTGAGTGCCGGCGCGACGAACCTCAGGAAGGCCACCAAACGCGGCCCTCCTGCCGCCCAGCCTGACAAGGACGAGGCAGGCATCGGCGACTCGTGCACCCCTGCAAAACCGTTGCGCATGAAGGTTCCCAAGTCAAAGGAACGGGCGATGGTCCGTGAGTTCGGCTTGGAGATGACCGCGCTGAGCGACGACGAGGCCGACAAACGACGCCGGGAACTGAAGGCGCTCGTCAAGATGGGCAAGACGCGCGGCTTCCTCACTCAGCAGGAGGTCAACGACCACCTGCCGGACAAACTCGTCGACGCCGAGGTGATGGAGGCGATCGTGACGATGCTCAACGACATGGGTGTTGCCGTCTATGAGCAGGCGCCTGATCAGGCCACGCTGCTTGTCGCCGGCGGCGCAGGCATCGGGGCGACCGACGAGGACGCAGAGGAGGCCGCGGAAGCAGCGCTGTCCACCGTCGATTCCGAGTTTGGGCGCACGACCGACCCCGTTCGCATGTATATGCGCCAAATGGGCTCCTTCGACCTGCTGACGCGGGAGGGCGAGATCGAGATCGCCAAGCGAATCGAGCGCGGCCAGCAAACCATGATGCGTGCCATCTCGGCCTCGCCATTTGTCATCGGCGAGATCCTCGCCTGCGGCGACAGGATCGCCGCAGGCGAGGTTGGTATCGCGGACGTCGTTGACGGCCTCGTCGTCGCCGACGAGGCCGACGACTATGTGGCAGAGGAAGACGTCGATTTCTTCGACGACTCCCTTGAGAACGACGGCGCCGAGAGTAAGAGCGGCACCAGGCGCCTAGACGAGCTGCGGGCCGCCGCGCTCGAGAAGTTCGCGATACTGCGTGCCACCTTCGACACGCTGTGCAAGGCATCCCAGGAGACCGGATTCAGCTCGCCGACGTACGTCGAGGCGCAACAGTCGCTCAGCGACCAGCTGATGGACATTCGCTTCAACCCCAGGACGATCGACAGGCTGTGCGCGCTCTTGCGCTCCCAAGTGGACGAGGTACGCCATTGCGAGCGCGAGATCCGCAAGATCGCTGTGGACAGGTGCGGCGTTCCGCAACAACGCTTCATCGAGCGGTTCCCGCCCAATGCACTGAACCTGGAGTGGGTCGCGGACGAAGTCGCGGCGGGCTTGCCCTTTGGTGCCGCGCTCGGGCGCAACGCGCCGGCCATCCACGAGCTGCAGGGCAAGCTGATCGACCTGCAGTCCAAGTGCATGATCCCGTTTGAGGACCTGAAGGCGATCCACAAGAACATGAACGAAGGCGAGCGGTCGGCACTCGACGGGAAGGAGGAAATGATCGAGGCGAACCTGCGCCTGGTGATTTCCATCGCCAAGAAGTACGCGAACCGCGGCATGCCGTTCCTCGACCTCATCCAGGAAGGAAACGTCGGGCTGATGAAGGCGGTCGACAAGTTCGAGTACCGTCGCGGCTTCAAGTTCTCCACTTATGCGACCTGGTGGATCCGCCAGGCGATCACGCGGGCAATCTCCGATCAGGCTCGCACGATCCGCCTTCCGTCGCAAATAAGCGATTCGATCAACAAGATGAACCGTGTGATTCGGGCCCACCTGACTCAGTTCGGGTGCCAACCCGACGTCGACACGATCGCACAAAGCCTGAAACTTCCCGAGGCGAAGGTGCGCCAGATGATGAAGATTGCCAAGGAACCGGTTTCGCTGGAGGTTCCGGTCGGCGAAGAAGGCGACATGACAGTCGGCGACTTCATCGAAGACACGCAAACGATGGCGCCGATGGAAGCAGCGATGCAAGCAGGCCTGCGCGTCGCCGTCGCGGAGCTCCTTGACAGTCTCTCGGCCCGCGAAGCCCAGGTCTTGCGCCTGCGATTTGGAATCGAGATGAGCACCGACTTCACCGTCGACGAAGTTGGAGGGCAGTTCGATGTGACTCGCGCGCGCATCCGGCAGATTGAGGCCAATGCAATCCGCAAGCTGAAGCACTCAAGTCACTCGGACAGGCTTCGCCCTTTCCTGGAAGGCCTTTAATCTTTAGACGTCCTCCCTGCCTGGCAGCTCGTGAGCCCACGCAGGAGGACCCTGCCAAGCTTGTCCACGGAAGGAAGCGGTGGACACGCTTGTGGCGTGCGACGCGCTCAAGCTCGGAGGTATACGCCTCGGATGAGCGCTATCGCGTTGCACGGGCTCGCATCCGTCGTGCGAAGAGCCCCAATCCGCCAATTGCTGCAAGCGCGAAGGTGGACGGCTCGGGAACGCTCGGCGCGAATCGGAACGTAACGGGAAGCTCTGAAGTGGCCTGCTCGGACGGACGCGTTGCGAATTCGATGAACCCGGCCGGGGAGGCCCAGTCTGCGAAGAAAACGTTCGCGAATGATCCCGACTGGGTGCCGTAGCCGAAGCCGTCCCCATTCAACTTGCCTGACGCTTTGATCAGATTGTCGACCACAAATGGTTCGTTGCCCGGGATCGACGTCCCGTTGGACTGAAGAGTGATGATGGCGTCGCCATTGCGCACTCCGGTGATGGCAGTGATCTCGAAGAACCCTTCGCTATTCGCCACGTCAGTCGTCGTCATGGTGCCCCATGCATTCACGCCCCCACCGGTATAGCCCCAGTCCCACAGCAGAGCGGCTTTGGCGGAGCCGATACACATGATTCCCGCCACTGCGGCAGCCATCGCGGCGAGGGCTCGTCGTGTGTAGGTCTCATGTCTTCTTGGATTCATAGTGTGGTCCTTCACTTCAGGGCCTCGGGCAGGACCAAGGAGTCGTAGGAGCGGCGCAGTAAATTGATGATGGCGTAGCGCCACATCGGCACGATTTGCGC
>DASTGE010000465.1:0-4369 GCA_035719405.1 Burkholderiaceae bacterium | reverse complement strand
TCGTGAACACATGCTAGAGTAGGCTGGAAACACGCATGGATCGCCTTGTAGCCATCAACCTGCTGATCCAGCTTGGCGTCGCTGCCGCCGTGGCCAGCGCGCTGGTGCGCTCGCGCACCTTCAAAGACCTGCTTTTCGCCGAGCAACGCTCCCTGCCGCAAACCCTCTACCTCGTCCTCTGGATTGGCATGCCCTTCGCGCTTGGCGTGGTGGTACGGGTCACCACCCCGAATTTCCTGGCCGCCGACCTCTCGTTTGAAAGTTCCATGCTGACCGGGATCATTGGCGGGCCACTCGCCGGATTGCTGGGCGGGGTCCTGGTCTCGCTGCCCTCCGCCGTGCACACGGAATGGATCAACCTGCCGTTCTGCGTGTTCGCAGGCATCGTTGCCGGCAAGATGCACGACCTGACCAAGGACCGCGAGGACATCTGGTCCTTTTCCCCCGGCATTGACCTCAGCATTTATCGCTGGATTCGCCGCAACCTGCCGCGCCCCAAGGTGGACTGGCAGATCGCGTTCTTTTTTCTGATCCTCGCCCTGCGCTTCCTCAAGCTGGAACTTCACCGCTGGCAGCCGAACCGGATTTTCAGCGTCGACAGCGGCAGTATGTGGATCCAGGTCGCCATTTTCGCGGCCTCGGTGATGTGCGTCGCCATCCCGATGAAGATCTGGAACAACACGCGCATCGAGATGAAGTTGGAAGAGCAGCAGCGCGCGCTATTGCAGGCGCGCATGGAGGCCCTGCAGAGCCAGATCAACCCGCACTTCCTGTTCAATACCCTCAACTCGGTCTCGTCGCTGGTGCGCTTCGATCCCGACACTGCGCGTGACGTCATCGTGAAGCTCGCCAACATCCTGCGGCGACTGCTGCGCAAAGGCGACGCCTTCGTCCAGCTGCGCGAGGAGTTCGAATTCATCGACGATTACCTCGACATCGAGGTGGTGCGTTTCGGGCGCGACAAGCTGACCGTCGTCAAAGACCTCGATCCCGCCTCCCTCGATGTGGTTGTGCCCAGCATGATCTTGCAGCCGCTGGTCGAAAACTCCATCAAGCACGGATTGGCGCCCAAGATCGAGGGCGGCACCATTTACCTGCGCAGCCGCCTGCGTGATGACGGGCACGTGGTGGTGGAGGTCGAGGACGACGGCGTGGGCATGGGCGCTGCCAACATCCTGGAGCCGCCCAGCGGGATCGGCGGCAGCGGCATCGGCATGGCCAACATCGCCGAGCGCTTGCGCGTGCTCTACGGGGATTCCGCCAAAATGGTGATTGATAGCGGCTCGATCGGCGGCACCCTCATTCGCCTGAACCTGCCGGTGCTGCAAGCCTACGACATCGGGGTCTCGGTCTCCACGGCTTACTCCGACGCCCGCTCCAGCACGCCGCGGTAGAACTTCTCGTACTGCGGAATGATTCGCGTCGAGCAGAAGTGGCCCTGCGCCGTGTGCCTTCCCGCTGTCCCCATGTCCTTTAATCGTTCGCTGCTGGTGAGCAGGTCAATGGCGCAGCGCGCCATCCCTTCCACGTCGCCCACCTCGGCCATGAATCCGTTCTTGCCGTGCTCGATCACCTCCGGCACCCCGCCCACGTTGGTTGCGATCGGCACCACCTGGCAGGCCATCGCCTCCAGCGCCACCAGCCCGAAAGACTCCAACTGGCTGGGCAGGAGCAGCACGTCCGCGGTCGCGAGCTTCTCGTTCACCTTGTCCTGCTTGCCGAGGAATATGACGCGGTCATGAATGCGCTTCTCCATCGCCATCCACTCGGCACTCGAGCGGTCCGGGCCGTCCCCGATGAGCAGCAGCTTGGCGGGAACTTTCTTCTGCACCCGGTCGAAGATTTCGATTACGTCCTGCACCCGCTTGACCGGACGAAAATTGGAGAGATGGACCAACAGGCGCTCGTCCTCGCGCGCAAACTCACGCCGGCGTTCCGCCGCCACCGGATCGCGCCGGTACACGTCGCAATTCACGAAATTGTAAATCACCTGGATGTTACTGCTGAGCTCGAATTCCTTGAGCGTACGCTCGCGCAGGTACTTCGAGATGGCGGTGACGCCGTCGCTCTGCTCGATGGAGAAGCGCGTGATCGGAAGATAGGAGCGGTCCTGCCCGACCAGCGTGATGTCGGTCCCGTGCAGCGTGGTGGCGAACGGCAGCCGCCGCTTGTTCTTCGACGTTGCCGACATCTGCTTCGCCAGGTAAGCGCTCACCGAGTGCGGGATGGCGTAGTGTACGTGCAGTAAATCGAGCGCGTAGATCTCCGCCACCTCCGCCATCCGCGTGGCCAGCGCCAGGTCGTAAGGCGGATAGTCGAAGAGCGGGTAATGCGAGACCTCGACCTCGTGATACCAGACGTTCGGCTGCGGGCCGGAGAGGCGGAACGGCTGGGCGTAGGTGATGAAATGCACTTCGTGCCCGCGTTGCGCCAGCTCGATGCCTAGCTCGGTGGCGACGACGCCGCTGCCGCCGTACGTCGGATAGCAGGTTATGCCGATCTTCATGGGCGCAATGCTCTCGGCCATTAAGCGTGGTCAGATGCTGCACTCGAGGTGCACGGGGTTTGATTGTCCTGCAGCAGCCGGGGACTCGCAAATTGCGGGGAAGTCCGCAAAGCGGAATGAGTCTTACTTCGGGAATATCGTCGGCGGTAGAAAAGGCCGAGACGGGTGGCGGACAGCTTGATGGTCAGCGAATGGCAGTGCGCGGAAGCAGACCTACACCGCGCGGCTTGCTTCTTCGGCCTCTTCTTCTTTGCCGCCGGCTTCGTCAAGGTAGAGCTTGATCTTTTCCAGCAGGGAGGGGAAGAGTTCTTCTTTGGCCAGGCACGCCTTGACGTCGCTTCCGCCTTCGACCGGCCCGTATCCCGTCACGATGATCACGGGGATGTGCGGGCTGATGGAGTGGACCTTGCGCGCCAGTTCCAAACCGCTCATGCCTTCCATGCGCATGTCGGTGACGATGATGTCGAACTTTTCTCGCTGGAATTTTTCCAGCGCATCGGCGGCGCTGTAGGCGCAAACCGCCCTGTAGCCTTGCATCTCCAGGATTTCGCAGCTCAGGCGAGCCAACATCTCGTGGTCGTCAACGAAAAGAACGGCTTTCATGATGGCCCCTTCGCGCGAAGCGCGCACGACTGCGTACGCTGAAATGGCCGGGCGGCAGACTGCCCCAAGGCTGCCTGATTTAGTTTCTTCTACTTGGAAAAGAGATGCCCAAAGCGGCAAATTTATCGCCGGCGTGAACCGTATGACACCCGACTTTCGTGCCATCTCGGAGCACAGGAGCGCTGTTTCGGCGCCAAAACCGCATCGTTGACCGCCCTTTTCCTGGTCACCGCTATCCTTGCCTCATGGCCTGAAGGCGGTTCGGGTTAGGGACTTCGCTCGAACACGGAATAGTTCGCAAATCCGGCGATTGGATGAAATCAGCTCTCCGCTTGTTTGACACCGCGCAAATCTGAGAGCAGAATCATCGCCTATTCCATCGGCTCCCAACCTCAACTACGAGGAGTCACTTCCATGAAAAGCATAAAACTCATTGTTCCGGTTTTGATCGCCGTCTCCCTGCTGGTCGTGTCGCTGGCTTGGGCGCAAGGCGGAAATCCACCCGCAAGCACCAAAGAAAGCGGGAAAACTTCTGGTCACGGCATGACTGCGGTAGAACAGACCGGACGCGAGAATGTCGAGCAGCAAATCGTCGCGTTGTCAGATCAGCTCACACAGGCGTTCGCGAAAGCCGATACCGGCTTTATGGAGAAGTACTGCGCCGATGATTTCACGGCAATCCACAGCGACGGCAACTTATCAACGAAAGCTCAGGAGATCGGCAACGTCAAGTCCGGTGCCTTAAAGTGGGACTCCGTTGACACCCACGAGAGCAAGATCCATGCGTATGGAGACACCGCGGTGCGCATCGCGCTGGCCTCTTCGAAGGGCACCGTCGGCGGAAAGCCATATAGTGGCGATTACCGCACCACTCAGGTTTGGGTGAAGCGCAAGGGCAACTGGAAGATAGTCGCGTTTCAGTCAACGCGAGTGCCATCAGCGAGCCAGTAATCTGGTCACTTGTCCTCCGGCGTCCGTGATTCCACGGCGATCGCGAAGCAGCGACTTGTTTTTGCGACAGGAGCGCTGTTTCGGCGCCACGACCGCATCGTTGACCGCCCTTTTCCCGGTCACGTATACTGCCTCAGAGCTTGATATAAGGCCTCTCGTGCCGGGGCGGTTAGCTCAGCTGGTTAGAGCGCGTGCCTTACAAGCACGAGGTCGAAGGTTCGAGTCCTTCACTGCCCACCATGAACCCCTAGATTCCAGAAGCTAGTTCTCGTTTCTCGTCCGGAGGCGCTTGCGCCTCATTCTCTTGTT
>DASTGE010000464.1:0-3703 GCA_035719405.1 Burkholderiaceae bacterium | reverse complement strand
TCACCTCACCTCACCTCACCTCACCTCACCTCACCTCACCTCACCTCACCTCACCTCACCTTCAGCCGCCCGCCGTCTTCCGGCCCTTGGTCGGCACAGGCGGCGGCAGGCTTTTCGCTTGCAGTTCGCGCACCGACGTCACCAGCTGGTTGTGCGCGTCCAAAAAGGCGGCCGCGATGACCTTGCCTTCGTTGCTGTTGCTCCAGCCCGCGCCCGCGGCGCCGCCCAGCTTGCCCAGCACCACGCCGCCGATGCCGAGGTCAGTCACCCGGACTGAACCGGTCGACGCGGCGACCTGCTCGGTGGTTTCGTTGTCGGTCAGCAGCAGTGCGACCTGTGCGTCTTTCAGCTTGACCTGCTCGGCCACGCCGACGAACTTGTTCAGCACGGGGATCATGCTCAGGATGCCACCGATTTCCCGGCCGGCCGCCTTTTCGGAGAAGGTCAGGCTGGGCGTCAGGGTGTATTGCGCTTCGTAGCCCTTGCCCTTCTCGACCGTGCTGCCTTGCTTGCGCAGCACGCCGGAGTCTTTCAGCTCTTGCTCTTGGATCGTGCCGCGCAGGCCGGCGGCGCGGTCGACGACGCGGAAACAGTTGCTTTGCTGGGCCAGCAGCCGCACCAGCGGCAGCGGCGTCGAGGGGAGGTGGTAGCTGCTGGAATAGATGTAGCCGTTCGGGTTTTCCACCAGGGCCAGCGTGGCCACTGGGGCGTCGCAGTGCTGCAGCTCGTGCGCTGCGTTGTGGGCGCCGGTGGGGCCGGCTGAGCCCGTGACGATGGCACCGCCATCGCCGAGGTCGGTCTTGCTCTTGCCGCAGCCCGCAAGGCTGAAGGCAGCGATCAGTGCAGCCGCAGTGAGCATCAAGCGCTGTGCACTGATGTTGATGGTCGTTGTCATTTCCTCTTCCTGCTCGTCCGCGAAAGGCTGCGATGATGCCAGCACCGTGCATGAAGGGCGCGGGCGAAGAGCGAGAGGCGACGCATGCCCCACCTGGTTCTCGTGACCACAGATGGCCCGCGCCGGGTCTTCAGCCTGCCTGCACAAGGGACGCTCGGTGCTGCTCAGTCTTGTCGATGCATGCAGTGTCCTGGACGAGGGTTCGCCTTCGTCGGGCCACGTTCGATGCCTGCACGCGCAATGCGACGGTCCCTGGGTGCTTCCAGGACTTGGAACGGTCACGGCGCCCACTGGCGTACTGATCCGGCCCGACGCTCACGTGGCCTGGGTCGCTGAAGGGAATGTGCATGGGCTCGCCTACGCAATGCGCAGATGGTGTGGGTCGCCTGGCGCTGTCTGCCCCATGGGCGGACCGATTGGTTCGGCATGTCGAAACGATGCCCCTCGTTCGTCGTCCAGATATGCCTGATCACAACAAGGAGCCGCACAAATGACCATCGTCATCACCGCGTTCGAACGCTCGCCGGATGGCGGCAAGGGATTGGCGCGCAACACGCCGTCCGATGGGCGCTGGAGGAAGCGGGCCAACCTTACGAGGTTGGACTCCTTTCGTTCGGCGCGCTGAAGGAGGCCGCGCATTTGGCTCTTCATCCTTTCGGGCAGATCCCAACTTACCAGGACGGCGATCTCAGCCGGGCATGGAAGCCGGCAACAAGCTCGCCGGCTGTGGACAAGTGTAGGTCTTTGCCTGGATACGGACGGGGTTGTCGCTGTTCGATGCGGCGTCGGCAGCGTCGAATGGCGCGCGGGGGCCAATGATCACATGGGACCTGACACGTATGCACATGCCAGGTTCTACGACCGCGCCGGGCCGTGCGGGCACTTGCGTGAGCGCGCCCGCCCGTGTTGCCTTCCACCAGTGGTACAGCGTCGGCACCCGGGATAAGTACCTTTCGTGGCTCGATGGCTGGCCTGTGCGTACCCATGTCAACGCTTCGTGACGCACCTCGCGGTGGGCCACGCATGACTCGGGGCCAATGTGGTTCGCTACTCCTTCATTGCAGCGGACTTTCACCGCCTACTCCTTGCCGGTCTCCCGGCGCACTCGTACCCAGGATTGCCTGCGGGCATTGCTCAGTTCCTTGCGGATCTGGGCGCGCCTGACAGCCCACATTAATTTCCATGAAGCTTGTCAGCGGCACCCCTAATGATGAAAGATCAGACCTGCGCGCTGCCGGTACCGCAGATGTAGGTGATCCTTTTGGAGCTTTCAAGCCTGAACATTAATTTGACAGGGATCGATCTCGTCGCACCCCCAATTGTTGCCATCGAGCACTTACCGTAAGCAGGCCACTTCAGCTGATCGCCGTTGTAGGCAGTAGCTCGATCCACCGGGCCATCGCAACGCGCCACGTCTGAACCTCCGCGCTTCAACGCATGCATCCTCCATCAGCTTCTGCTCTGGGGTAGGAGGCTCGTTCGCTTCCGGCCCCTTCTTTCACCGTAACGAACAGGTGATCGTCCGCCGAAGGCGCGCACGCCCGGCGAGGTTACACCTCTAAGTATCCTTTAAGTAGGGGGGCGCACAGGAAGCGGCAGCCCGCTCGCAATACTTACAATGAAAGTAATACGATTAAACAGACGAGCGTCTTGAGTGTTGAGTCCGGTAGCGGCGGGTGCGGTTCTATGCGTGCTTTTTCTTATCGCGCACCTTGTGGCTCGAAAAAGTCACTTTTTTTCACGACAACTTGAACGTGAGGCAGCAGCAAGCCGTTTCCTAGCATTGGACGGACTTCGAGGACTCCTTGCCCTTAGCGTTTTTGTCCACCACGCGGCGATTACACAAGCTTTCCTCCATACCGGCGCTTGGCAGACTCCACCTTCGCGTTTTTACACAAACCTCGGGCAAGGGGGAGTTGCTCTGTTTTTTGCCACGACGGCGTTCCTATTTTGGACGAAGGGACTGACCTCTGAGCACAATTTCAATATGCAAATCCTTTTGTGGTCGCGCGTTTGTCGGCTTGTTCCCATGTACTTGGTAAGCGCGCTCTTGGCGCTTTCGATAGTCGCGACACTTACCAAGTTCCATCTCATGCAATCGATCCCGACGGTGGTTAAACAGGTGTTATTGGTATTTGCCTTTGGTTTTGCTGCACCGAACGAGATTAATGGAATTCTCAACGCTTGGACACTCCTGTTTAGCGTGGCATGGAGCTTAGCCTACGAGTGGATGTTCTACTTGCTCCTCCCGCTGGCGTTGCTCTTCTCACGCGGGATCGGCCTCGTGATCTTACTGGCCGCCGCATCGGTGTTCATCGCAGCATTTTCTACATCATCAGTTGAGTGGTACTTTATTGCAGGCATTGTTTCGGCGGCCATTATCAGACGGAACCCAATGAAGATCGTGCACTTCCTTCGCGGACACTTGGCGGCAGCACTAGGCATCATTTCCCTCGCTGTCGCCATTTTTGGTTTTGATTCTGCATATGGCCTTCAGCCGGCAGTTCCTCTGTTCGTATTCTTTCTCATCATTGTCGGAGGAAATACCCTTTGGGGGTTACTCGCCTCCAGGGCCGCACGGCTCTTGGGAATGGTTAGCTACAGCATATATCTTCTGCACTCAATGGTGCTTTTCATATTCTTTCGAATGACTGATGGTCGAGCGCTTGGCATCTTTGCTTTCTGGTTTGCTGTTGCAGTCGCGGGAATTTTCATTGTTCTTTTATCGACTCTGACTTACAGAGTTGTGGAGTATCCTTTTTTGCAACGCCGCTATCCTGACTGGCTTTCTGGAATAGGGACGCGTGC
>DASTGE010000463.1:0-14984 GCA_035719405.1 Burkholderiaceae bacterium | reverse complement strand
TTTGGAGATGCCGGCCGAGCAGCGCGACACGAGCCGCGATTTCTCGGTGCGCCTGCTCAATGGCGTGGCGGGCAGCGGCAAGACGCTGATCGCGATCCATCGCGCGTTGCTGCTGGCCGAGTTGTTTCCGCGCCAGCGCATTCTCGTGCTCATTCACAACACGCCCATCGTCGCCGACCTGAAAGACCGCCTGCATCGCGCCCGCGGTGGATTGCCGCGCAATGTGGAAATGCAGACCTTCTTCGCCTGGATCCGTCGTCAGTGGCGGCGGCTGTTCGGTGTCTTCCCGGCGATTGCCGAGCACGAGGATGTGCTCGAACTCGTGCACCACCACCGCCTGCGTCTTCCGGGCTTGAGCGCCTCGGACGCCCGTCTCGTGGCCGAGCTCGATTTCATCGATGATTCCCTGATCTCCGACGAGGCCGGCTACCTTGCCGCGAGGCGCGCGGGCCGGGGCTTTGCGCTGCGTGCGGCAGAGCGACGGCAGGTGTGGGCCCTGTACGAGGCGGTGACCGAGAGCTTGCGACGGCGGCATCTCCACACCTGGAGCGCATTGCCGCGTGCCATCTGCCTGGCATGCAACCGGCACGCGGCGCTGGAGCGCTTTCATCACATCCTGGCCGATGAAGCGCAATTCTTCGCGCCCGCGTGGTTCCAGGTGGTGAAGCTGTCGCTCGCGCCGCAAGGCCAGTTGTTCCTGTGCGCGGATCCACAACAAGGGTTTCTGAAGAACCGGCTGAGTTGGAAGAGCGCGGGACTGGACGTGAGCGGGCGCACGAAGAAGCTCCGGCGGTCGTACCGCTCGACGCAGGCCATCCTATATGCGGCTGCGACCTTGCTGCGCGGCGCCGTGCAACCGCGTGCGGGCGACGATTTTCTCGATCCGGACTATGCGGACATGGATGCTGGCAAGGCCCCGGCGCTCGTGTATGCGGCCTCGCCGCAGGATGCGCTCGACCGGCTCGTCAACGAGATCGCATCGTTGCATGCCGAGCGCGGCATTCCCCTCGGCGCCTTCCTCGTGATCTATGGGCGCAACGTCGACAGGCGCGCCTTGTACGTCCGCCTGGGCCGGCGCTTCGGCGCAGGGCGCGTATGGTGGTTCAACGAGCACAGCCAGAAGAAGGAGCCGCCGCAAGGGCATGGGCAGGACTACCTTCGTATGGCGTATGTCGACTCGGCCACGGGGCTCGAAGGGGCGATCGTGTTTCTGATCGGGACGGAACCGCTGTTTTTCTCAGGGGAGATGGGGGCCGTGGGCGATGAGGAACGTCGGGAGGAGGAGGCGCGCAAGCTCTACATGGCAATGACAAGGGCCGGGCGCAGGCTGGTGGTGGTGGCGTCGCAGCGGTTGCCGGAACGGGCGGAGGAGGTGTTCGACCTGGTGCCTGAAGCGCCGTCTGACGTACATTGACGCCATTGACTCATCGACTACCCCATCCACGATCGGGTGGCAGAAAGGTCGCCGATGATTGACCGGAATCGGAATCGGAATCGGAATCGGATGGAAGTTGCTGCGCGAGAAGGCCCATTGCCCGAAGATGGCCGCCGAAGATCTCGAGGAGGCTCTCGTCGTCGCTCAACGCGGTGGAATCAGCGCTTTCGTCTGGAACGCCCAGTTCCGTCTCATAGACACGCAACGTGTTGTGAATTCCCTTGAGCACCATTTCCGTCACTTGTTCCGGTGTGCGGTTCCCGTCGCCTTCTGTCGCGAACAGCGCGACCCGCTGCGGCGCGCCCAGGTCATCACGACCGATCCGTGCGGGCGGCAAGCCGGCCGCGCGCAATGCCCAGTTCATTGCGAGCCGCGATGTTCGTCCGTTGGCGTCGGAGAATGGGTGAATGCTGACCAGGCGCTGATAGATTTGCCCGGCGAAGGCCATCTGGCCCACCAGGTCTCCGCTCGCTTCCAGACAGGCTCTCGTCCGGGCGTGCCAGGTAAAGAAGTCATCCAGCAAGCGGGGAATGTTTTCGTGCGAAGGGTAGGTCTGCCACGTATCCGCGACGAAGATTTCATCCTCGCGCAATTTGCCGGCCAGATTGCGCGAGTCGTTCATTCTCCAATTGTCGATTTCCCGATAGAGCAATGCGTGCAATTCGAGCAGGCGGTCGAGATCGAGAGGTACTCCGGCTTGTGCCCACTCGATCGTCAAAGCGTCTGCACGCTTCCAGTTCTCGAAGGTCACGCCCGGCGTCGGCTCTTCCCCAGGCAATGCCATCTGCGAGACGGTGGTGGAAAGCCGCGCCCGCTTCAATGCGTCGCGTTCGTACGCTGCGCGCAGCTGCTCGGGGGTGAATTCCGTGATGAGACGATCCCAGCGCCGCTTGCACTCCTGCGCAGATCTCTCGAGATCGATGCGTGTTTGTGAATCGAAATGAGCTTCTCGGAAAGGGGGGTACAAGACCAGGGGCGTTCTTTCGCTTCGCACCTTCACTCTGTAAAGGTCGATGCCCGCAGGAAAGTTCTCCAGGCCATTGCAGTCGGTCACGTCGACCTGCTTGAGCGTGTCGATGTCGCCCAGCGAGTCTGGCAAGGACTTCAGCCTCGAATTGCCTTTCAGTTGGAGTTCCTCGAGTTGGCCCAGTCGGCCGATGTCGTGCGGAAGGGCTTCAAGCGCGCAGTAATTGAGATTCAGGATCTTCAGGTTGCGCAGATCGACGATATCAGCAGGCAGGCTCGTGATCGGATTGAAAGCGAGGTCGAGCTCACGCAGATGCTTGAGGGCTCCCAGTCCCGAAGGCAAGCTGCCGCAATCCGACAAACTCAAGCTTTCGGCACCGCTTTGCATGCACGTCAGAATTGCTTTGCTGGCTTCCCTGCGCGCAAACCGCTCCCGGCTCGCAGCGCCACGTTGCCATTCCTGCAGTGACTCCTCCAGCCGCTTCAGCTCCGATCGACGTTCAGCATCGTCCGCTCTCGGCCGCAATGACGATGGCGCCGGGGATGACGAGCTTCGACGTGCCCCCGGCGATCGACGCGAAAAGGCCGCGGAATTGGAAGATCGGGGCGCAGATGCGTCAACCCTGGCATGCGATTGCCTGGCGCTCAAGGGATGCGCCGGATGGCCGGTTTGTCGCAACGGCGATAAGTCGCGCTCAGATGAGTCGTGATCTCCGGGCGCGTGAGAAGCAGATCTGGAAGCAGGGGCAATTCTGCGCATGGTGGGCGGGTAGCAATCGGGTGAAGTCGCCTGAGACTATGGGGGAAACGTCGGGCGCGCTGCTGTTTCGCGATGCAGCGTCCGCTGAAGCGAAGCCGCGCCCGCACCGATGCACGCGCTACTTTTTCTCGGCTTTCGCTCCAGGCTGACCCCGCCCGGTGATCTTCTGCAGCTCCTCGATCCGCTTCGATGCCTCGGCCTTGGTCAGGTTCTTGTCGAAAGGCTCCCGGCTTCTTCTGACAGCGTCTTCAGATAGGACTTCTGCGCTCCGGTCATCGGCTCCTCCCCAGTGACCCAGTCGTCCGGACTTTTTTTCCATGTTGCTCCGGTCCGATTCCTGATTGATCCGCTTGTCGGTCATATGCGTCTCCTGTGACAGTCACTGAGGCAAGGACCGTGCGCCAAGCGGAAAGCACCGCGTGTGAGCGCTGATTTCCCCGTCGACCTTTTCGCGCCGTTTCGGGTACCGTCACCGCCGTCAGGCACCTCAACTCCACAACCCCGCACCGCAAGGCCCTGCCATGACCATTGACCCGCACATCATCAAGAGCCTCGCGCCCGCCGGTCGCCTGCGTGCCGCGATCAACCTCGGCAACCCGATCCTCGCCGGCCGTGACGCCGACGGCGGGCCCTCAGGCGTCTCGGTCGACCTCGCGCGGGCCTTCGGTCAGTGGCTCGGCCTGGAAGTCGATCTCGTCGTCTTCGATGCTGCCGGAAAGTCGGTGGAGGCCTTGACGGAGGAGCGCGCGGACATCGGCTTCTTCGCCGTCGATCCGTTGCGCGCCGCCGGAATCGCCTTCACCGCCCCGTATGTGCTGATCGAAGGGAGCTACCTCGTGCGCGATGAATCGCCGGTGCGAGACAACGCCGGGGTGGATCGCGAGGGGCACAGGGTGGTTGTGGGTCAGGGCAGCGCATACGACCTGTACCTGTCGCGCGCATTGCACCATGCCACGATCGTGCGCGCGCCCACGTCGCCAGCGGTGGTCGATACCTTCGTCTCCATCGCCGCCGATGTCGCTGCCGGCGTGAAGCAGCAGCTGCAGGCAGACGCGCGGCGGATCGGGGGCCTTCGTCTGCTGCCCGGGCGGTTCATGGTGATCGAGCAGGCGATGGGCCTGCCGAAGGGCCGTGGGGCCGAGGCGGCCCGCGAGTTGAGCCGCTTTGTCGAGGAGATGAAAGCGGGCGGCTTCGTTGCCCAGGCTCTCGCCCGGCATCGCATCGAAGGTGCATCGGTGACACCTCTGGCGTAAATGTGAGGCTTACTGCGGCCCCGAACTCATCGTCCCCCGGCCTCGGCTTCCTGCTTCTGCCTCGTACCCAGCCGCTCCAGAAGCTGCATGAGGTCGGTCGAGCGCAGGTTGTCCGCCAGTCGGCTCAGCTCCCGGCTTAGAGGGGCGTAGCGCTCGTCCGCCTCCCTCAATGCGGTGGCTTCCTGCCGCACGCGGCTCATGAAGCCCATGCGCGCAAGGCGGTGGATGGCCTGCAGGCGCTCGGGCGGCGGCGCTTCGAACTGTGTGTCCTCCGGCGCGGCATCCGGGGTCGGGTCTGCCGCTTCGCGTGTCCTGCGGCCAGGATCCTCTTCGTAGATCCAGGTCAGTTCAAGGAGCCGGCCGACCATTTCGGCGAGCCTTTCGTGCTCGATGGGTTTGGGCAGGAAGGCGTTGACCCCAGCCGTCCGGCTGTCTTCCTCGACGGAGGCGGCAGTATTGCCGGAGGCGGCGATGATGGGCATGTCGCGCAATTCCGGGACCGCGCGGATGCGGCGCGCGGCCTCCAGGCCGTCCATCACCGGCATCATGATGTCGAGGACGGCGAGGTCGGGCTGGCGCGCGAGGGCCATCTCCACCGCCTGCGCTCCGTCCCACGCCACATGCACCTCGAAGCCGAGCACCGAGAGTCCATCGGCAAGCACGGCGCGATTCTGGGGCGTGTCGTCGGCCACCAGGATCTTTCGGCGGCGTCCCTCGTAGCCGCTGGGCATTCCCATCGGCCGTCCGGGACTGGCAGCTTGGCCCAGCACCGGCAGCTCGATGTGGAACCAGAAGCGGCTGCCCTCCCCGGGCACGCTGCTGACGCCGATCTCGCCTCCCATCAGGCGCACCAGCTCCCGGCTGATGGCCAGTCCGAGGCCGGTTCCACCTTGCCGCCTGCGTATGTCGCCCACCTGCTCGAACGGCTGGAACAGCCGTCCCAGTTCGGCCTCGCTCATCCCGATGCCGGTGTCCGACACCTCGAACCGGACGCGCACGCCGGCCTCGCATTGACCGAGCAGCTGCACGCGCAGGCTCACCTCGCCACGATCGGTGAACTTCACCGCGTTGGACAGCAGGTTGAGCAGCACCTGCCGCAGGCGCTTTTCGTCGGCGCTCACCGCGGCGGGCAACCGGGTGTCGACACGGTGCGTGAACAGCAGGCCCTTTTCCTCGGCCTTGACGCGGACGATGTCCCCCACGACAGAAAGGAAGGCGGGCAGCTCCAGTTCCGAAGGCGCGAGTTCGAGCCTGGCGGCGTCGATGCGCGCGAGGTCGAGGATGTCGTTGATCAGCGCCAGCAGATGCTGTCCGCTCTGCTCGATGATGGACAGGCCGCGCTGTTGCCGCTCCGACAGTTGCTTGTCGCGTTGCAGGATCTGAGCAAAGCCGAGGATGCCGTTGAGCGGCGTGCGCAGCTCGTGGCTCATCTGGGTGAGGAATTCGCTGCGCTGGCGTGCCAGCCGCTGGGCCTCGGCCAGCGCGGCCTCGCGTGCCTCCTCCAGCGCCTTGCGGTCAGTGACGTCGATCATGGCGCCGGCCAGTCCGATCATCGTCCCGCCCTCGCCGAGGACGGGCGCGGCATGCACCTCGAACCACGCGTCGCGGCCCTTGTGCCGCAATTGCCTCAGGTGAACCGAGGCAGGCGGGATCTGTGCCTGTTCCTCGACCCTGACGATATGCAGGATCTCGTCGCACCACAGGTTCTGGTCGACACCGCCGCCCTCGATCTCGACCACAGGGCGCCCGGCAGCGTCGGCAAACGAGCGGTTGACGGCGAGATAGCGTCCCTGGGCGTCCTTCAGCGCGACGATGACGGGCAGCGTATCGATCAGCGCACGCAGATAGCTCGTCTGCTGCCGCAGTTCGGCGGTGGACGCCTGGACACGCTGCTCCAGTTCCTTGTTCAAACCTCGAATTTCCCGTTGCGTCCTGCGCAGCCTCAGCATGAAGACAGTGATGCCGACCAGCGCAAGCGCGGCGGCGGCCAGAACCGTCCACAACCAGCGCTGCTGCAACTTGCGCTGCTGCAGCTCGGCGCTTTGCCGTTCGTTGTGCAGCTTGAGGGCCTGGATTTCCTGCTGCCGCGCCTGCGCCTCATGGCGCCGCGCCACCTCGAGCACGCGGGAGCTTGCCCTGTCGCGCGCGGCCTGATCACTCAGCTGCTGTGCTTCGAGCGAAGACCCGTAGGCGCGCCGCCAGTCGCCTCGCTCCGCGTAGAGCCTCGACAGGCGTTGGCCGCTCTCGCTGATGTAGAGGGTGAACCCGATCTCGCGCGCGAGGTCGTACGCCCGCTTCGTGTCCTGCAGCGCCGCGTCGTAGCCGAGCACGTTGCGTGCAATGTCGGCACGCAGGTTGAGTCCGTACCACCGACCCACGCGATTGCCGTGGCGATCGTAGATCTGCAGCGCCTCCTCGACGGCGGGCAAGGCGTCGGCATGCCTGCCCTGGCGCCGGAGTGCGTCGGCCAGCGCGTGCAGTGCGTAGGCAAGGCGGAACGGTGTGCGCAGCGTACGGTAGATCTGAACGACATCTTTGAGGCGCTGCACGTCTCCGAAAGGTGCTTCCGGTGTCGCTGCCAGCCCTTGCAGCGCCGCTGCTTCGAGAAGCTTCGACCCAGCTGTGCGCGCCGCGTCAAGCATACGGGCGTAGTGCTCGCGCGCCTCCGGTTGGCGGTCGCCCTGCGTGAACGCCATCGCGAGGGCCTGGTGGCTTTGCGCCAGTGCGAGCGGATCGCTCGAGCGTTGCGCGATCTCCATGGCCCTGAGGGCGACGGTGACGGATTCCTCCAGGCTCCCGATACGGCGATAGGCGATGGCGCTGTAGAGCAGGGCCTCCGACTGAAGGTCGGGGCGGTTCATGCCTTCGAGGTTGGCGAGGGCGCGCGTATTGCGCTCGATGATCTGCTCCACCCGCGACGTCAGTATGTCGTTGCGGGCGCCGGTAAGGTCGGCCTCGGCCTGCCCGACGCGGTCTCCCCCCCACCGGGCGAGTTCGAAGGCCTGTTGCACATGAATCGCGGACGAAGCGGTCTCCGCGCAGTAGTGCTCGGCGCGAGCGAGCACGTTGAAGGCCTTGGCCCGGTCAGCAGCCGTACCGTCGGGCGGCAAGGTCAGCAACAGGCGTGACGCCTGCTCGCGCGCGGCCTGCGGGTCGTTTTCTGCCAGGGTGCGGATGCGCTCCGCCTCGGCGCGCCACTGGCTGGTCGAGAACGAGGATGCACGACTCGGAAAGGCGAGCGTAAACGCGAGCGCGACGGTGAGGGCGACGCCCAGGAGCCCTCGCAAGCTGCTTCTGGTGCCCGAACCAGGCGACTGCCACAGGGCAATGAGCGGCAGCGAAAAAAACGGCATGAGTTTGACGTTGGGTGCGGATAGCGAAGCCGGCGGTGGCGATGATGGCACCAGAGAGATCTGAGCGGGCCCTGCATTCCGGGGTAAGTCGGTACATCTCCTCATCTGAGGCGACTTGTCCCCTCAATGTCCCCTCGTTACATTGATCCGGACACAACGGCCGGCAGCAACTGACCGGCAGCAGCCGGTTTTGCCGACTGCCGGCCGAATCGAGAGGAGACGGGCTTTGGACGGACTGGAAGACCTGCTCAAGGAGTCGATTGCGCGGGTGTGCGGGATCGACGCGTCCAACCTGCGCTCGGGGACGCGACTGGCGGCAGCGTTGCTCGGCGATGCCTTCGGCGTGGGTCAGCCCCGAAAAGCGTCGGCCTGATGGAAGCGGCGCTTCTGCGCGCGGCGGGCACGTCACCCGGCGCCATCGTGCAGCTGGCGCTGCTCGATGTGCAGCTGCAGCCCGCGAACGTGAGCGACGTCAACGCGCACGGCATAGGCACGATCCAGGGCGATCTCTCGGAGGTACGGGCCATCGAAACCTTGTTCGGCGGTTCCTCGCCCCCGGTGACCGCGATCAAAGGCTCGACCGGACACATGATCGCAGGGTCAGGTGCGGTCGAGGCGATCATGACACTGTTGAGCCTGCGGCCTGGATGTGTGCCCCCGGTGGCGGGAATGCAACGTCGCGATCCGGCGGTCGCGCTCGATGCGGTTCAGGATTCGCCCCGCCCGGTCAAGTCAGATCCGGCTTTGTCGAATTCGTTCGGCTTCGGGGGCATGAACACCTCGCTCGTGCTGGCCGGCACTGACTGGCCCGTGCTCATGGACATCGCGGAGACGTCGCCTTGATCGATCCCGCCGAAGCGTACCGGGGCCCGGGGCTCGCCCCAAACACGTTCGAGGCCATCGGGCAGGTCTTCGGGCCGGGCCCAGCCCGCGTGGATCACCGCTTCATAGCGAAGCCGGTATGCCGCCTCGCGCGAGGCAGGATCGGTCGCGAGGGTGAAGCGGTAGCCGGCGCGCCGGAGGATGTCGGCGGCGAGCGCATCGAGCGGGCCGGGCGGACGAGTCACAGAAACAGTCTACCGAGTGGATGGAGGGGCCGCAGATGCGCATCCTGACGGACGCCGACCTTCTCCATGCGCTCGAGCCTGTCGTCGCACGCAATCTCGATCGCCACTTGGCCGCCGCCAGGGACTGGCTGCCGCACGAGTGGCTGCCGTGGTCGCGTGGGCGCGACTTCGCGGGCCGCGACTGCATCCCCTGGGCACCGGGGCAGTCGCCGCTCGGCGGTGCCGCCCAGGCCGCACTTCGACTCAACCTGCTCGCCGAGGACAACCTGCCGAGTTACCACCATGAGCTGCTTGCGCGCATGGGCCATGCCGGGGCCTGGGGTGCCTGGGTGCGCCGCTGGACGGCAGAGGAGGCGCGCCATGCGGCGGGCCTGCGCGACTACGCGCTGCTGTCGCGCGCCATCGACCCCGTCGCGCTTGAGCGGGATCGCATGACGGTGATGCAGGCGGGCTGCTCGGCCGGCGGCAAGGATCTTCTTCGTTCGCTTGCCTATGCCGCGTTGCAGGAACTGGCGACGCGCGTCGCACACCGCAACACCGGGCTCGCGGCCAATGACCCGGCGGCCGAGCATCTGATGGCCCGCATCGCTGCAGACGAGAACCTGCACATGCTCTTCTATCGAGACCTCATGGCCGAGGCCCTTGCCATGGCGCCCGCGCAAGGGCTGATCGCCATCGTTGACGAGGTCATCGGTTTCAAGATGCCGGGAGTCGGCATTCCCGGCTTCATGCAGGCGACCGTGCTGATGGCAGACGCCGGCATCTACGACCTGAAGCTCCACCGTGACGAGGTGCTGCAGCCGCTGCTGAAACATTGGCATGCGCTGTCGCTGCCGGCCGCGGGTGAGGCTGCGGAGAATGCGCAGCGGCAGTTGGTACGGCACCTCGAGCGGCTGGACCTGATGGCCCACAGGCAGGAGCAGCGGCGCCATCGGCGGCAGCAAGCGTGGGAAGAGGCAAGGCCGGGGCCATCGCCGACGGGATCGTCGCCTTGACGGCCAGGACGGTGGCGATGTGCGCTTTCCTGCCGTGTCCCGGTACGCCGGTTGCCACTTCCTGCGTTGCTCGCAACCACCATAAAGGAGACGCAGATGATCGAGAAACGGACGATTGCGGCGGCCAGCGCAGCGATGGCCATGCTGCTCGCACTCGGGGGCACTGCCGTCCAGGCTCAGCAAAGCCCGGCCGAATCGGCCAGCGCGGCCCAGACCGCGCAGAAGAAGCCGGCAAAAGCCGGAGTGCAGGCAGGACCTTCGGCATCCGGTGCCCAGGCCAGCGGGGAATCGAGCCAGAGCGCTGCATCCGGAGTTGCCGACAAGAAGCCGGGCAAGCAAGGCACGCAGGGCGGGCGGGCCGCATCGGGGGCGCCGCAGTAATAGAGGGGACTGCGCAAACATGCACATGGCGCAAGTCGGCCGGATCTGGCTGACTTCGCTGGACGATGGCACCTGGCGCTTTCTCGCGTACCACATTCTTCTCGAATGTCGAAGAGGCGGTGTGGCAGCCGCTGGCGCACCCTGACGACGAGGGCAAGATCCCCGTGGGCCACAACCACGGTCTGGTGCATGCCGGCGGTGAGCTGATCGTCGTCGATACCGGCTACGGCGACGACACGCGTTGAGGCTGCTGGAGGACTTCGCGCGCACCGGTCACGGGTTGCGACGAGGTCACACAGGTCGTCGCCACGCACGCGCATGGCGACCACATCAAGCGCCATACGCTGTGGCGCAATGGCTGCCATGAACCGACGATACCGCGCACCCGCTATCTCGTCTCGCGTACCGATTGGGAGTGGTTCGGCGGCGGTGACGGACATGTGCCCGAGTTCGACGAACTGCTGCTATGTCCTCATGCGCAAGTCGCCCGGCCTCGGATGGTTGATTCGGCGCGGATTCGGATGCTGATGGCGGGCCGCCGGGCCGGAGTGAGTCGCGGCGGAAGCTACCATCGGCGCCGGTATCGACCGGCCTCGCATAGTTGGCGGGGACAGGACAGGCCGTGGAGGAGCAGTCTTTGAGCATTGATCTCGCTTACGCTGAACTCGGGCTTTCACCGGGGGCGAGCGAATCCGAGGTGAGAGCGGCGTGGCGGCGGTTGGCATCGCGCTGGCATCCCGACCGCAACAAGTCCGCCGAGGCGGTGGCGCTGATGCAGCGGATCAACACCGCCTACGAGACGATCCGCCGTGCGAGCGAAGGTGTCGTTCGCGAAGCTCCGTCTGAAGACGGAGGCAGCGAAGAAGCCCCACGCCGCAAGCCGGACGCAACACCGAAGCGCACTGTCAAACGCAAGGTGAGGCTGTCGCTGGAGGAGGGCGCCTTTGGCTGCACCCGCGTCATCCGGGGCCGATTTTCCGAACTCTGCGACACATGCTCGGGCGAGGGCATCGTCAAGCCGGACGCCCGCTGTCGGGCGTGCGCGGGGACCGGCACCATTCGCCGCCCTGCATGGTTCGGCTGGGTGTCGATGGCCCGTGACTGCGATGCCTGCGGCGGCAGCGGGGTCCTCCGTCATACCTGCCCCGACTGCAAAGGCAAGGGCCGGCTCACGACCGCGTACAGCCGCACAGTGCGCATTCCACCCGGTGTTCGACACGGCGACGTGCTGAACGCCAATGGGTTGAGCGACGGCCGGGGCGATCTGGAAGGGATGCTCGAACTTCTTGTGCACATGACCGCACACGACCTGTTCACCCTCGACGACGACGGCACCTTGAGTTGCCGGATGCCGGTGGACGGCTTCGCATGGATCGCCAACGGATGGGTTCAGGTGCCGACGCTCAAGGGCATTCAGCAGATGCGCCTGCGTCGTGGTCGGCAGGTGTATCGCCTGCGTGGACAGGGCTTTCCGCTGAAGCGGCGGTCGAGCGAGCGCGGGGATTGCATCGTGACGGTTGTGCCGGCATTTCCCGAGATGCCGGGCCCCGAGGTGCAAGCGCTGCTTGACCGGCTGGCCGCACTTTGCGAAGGCGGACAGCAAGGGGAATCGGCTGCCGTGGCAGCCTGGCGCCGGCAGTTGCGCGCATGGGAGGAAGGCCGGGCGCAGGGATGACGCAAGCGGCGGGCAGCATGTGGTCGGCTTGCCTCGCCAGGTTCCCCTGCGCGACGCGGGCGCTCTGTTTGCTGATCGTTCCCGGCGATGGAACGAAAGCAGCGACTCCAGATTGACCTGCGCGAGACCCTGTCCCAGGAGCGGCGCGAATGGACGATACAGCGCGTCGCATGGGCTGTGCTCTATGCGCTCATCGTCGGCGTGATGCTGGGTCTCATCGGCGACGGTCCGTTCAGCGAAGCGCGATCGCGCGCCGGCCCGCTTGCCATCGAATACAGCCGCTTCATGCGTCAGGGAGCGCCGGATCGCCTTCTCGTGGTGCTTCGGGCCTCCCCGCCCGTCGCCCGTGTGGCATTCGACGCGGCATACCTCGAGCGCGTCGGCATCGAGAAGATCGTTCCGGAGCCGTCGAAGACGCTGGCCGAGGACGGCTCCCTGGTGTTCGTCTTCGACGTGGGGTCGCCAGGCGAGTTGCGCGTCGAGTTCCAGCTCAACCCTAACCGCTGGGGCCGGCTGCAGGGATGGGTCACATCAAGCGGACCGGCCCGGCTGCGCCTGAGCCAGTTCGTCTACCCCTGACGGCCGCAAACGAACGATGGACATCTTCCTGCGCCCGCTCGTCATCTACCTGTTCTTGCTCGTCATCCTTCGCCTTGCCGGCAAGCGGACGCTGTCGGAGATGTCGACCTTCGACTTCGTGCTCGTGCTGATCATCTCCGAGGCAACTCAGAATGCGCTGGTGGGGGACGACCATTCGCTCACGCGGGGCATGATGGTCATCCTCATCCTTGTCGCGCTCGACCGGCTTGCAGGGCTGATCAAGAGCCGCTCGGAACGGCTCGAACGGGTGATCGAGGGCGTGCCCCTGGTGCTGGTGGACCACGGCAAGGTGCGCGAGGAGTGCCTGCGCGAGTCGAACGTGAGCGTCGATGACATCCTGCAGGCCGCGCGCCAAACGCAGGGCATCGCGCGCCTGGAGCAGATCAGGTATGCGGTGCTCGAGTCGAGCGGGGGCATTTCGGTGATACCGATGGATGACGAGCCGAAGGACCTGGAGCGCCGGATCGAGGCCGCGGTCGCACGGGCGCTCAAGTCAGCCGCAAGTTCCGACGCGACCGCCTGTCCCGCGGGCAGCGACGAGCGGTAGCGGCGACTCACGATAATCCAGCCCTCGACGAGCCGTGTCCCATTTCAGGACGCGATCCGGCTCGTGCCTTCATTCTTTCCACAGACCCAAGGAGACGCGAGACATCATGGCACTCACCTGGAGCAGGCCAACTGCATCATCGCAGGGGCCCTGCAACGATCCGCGGAGGCGGGCTGCAAGCCGATGGCGGTGGTGGTGCTGGACGAGGCTGGCCACGTCAAGAGCGCGCAGCGGCAGGATAGTGCCAGCATGATGCGCATCGATATTGCCAGCGGCAAGGCCTGGGCCTCGATCGCCATGGGCGCTGCATCGCGGGTGCTGACACAGCGCGCAAAGGACCTGCCCGCATTCTTCAATGCGTTGGCAGCGACCGGGCAGGGCAAGTTCATCCCGCAGACGGGCGCGGTGCTCGTCAAGGACACCGACGGCAATGTGATCGGCGCCGTCGGTGCCAGCGGCGGGACCGGCGACGAGGACGAGGAGATCTGCATCGCCGGCGTGAACGCCGTCGGGTTCCAGGCAGGCTGACACTCGTTCCCCGCGCTTCGTAACAGGGTGGTTCGACGCCGTCCGGAATTCCGTCTTCCGCCCTGGCCCCTCAGGATGGGAATCCATACGCTGCCCGTTGTGTACGCAGGCTCCGGGCAGCACGGTCGCCATACGCGTTCACTGGCGTCTCCGTGGCACCGGTGCATTGCGTGCCCAGGGCTCGATGCTTGGCACGCTCGATGCTTTCAGGCGGCCTACGCTACTTACAAAGATCAACGAGGAGACACGAGATGGCGTACAGGTGCGGACCCTGCGAGGACGCTCAGGAGACCGGCGCGAGCCCATCGTGGCCCCGTCGGCCTGCCTTTGAGCGCCACCGCGCAGCACATCCACTACACCGGCTCCACGACAGCTCTGCCGTCGTGCCACCGGCCTTCCCTTACATCGCCTCAGGCGGCCAGATCCACACCATCCACTGCCTCGCATCCATCCGGCAGCGGGCAATGGTCATGGACTGAGGCGACCAGAGTCCTTTCCTTCCGGTCAGGCCTGGCCGGGACAGCCGGGCGACGGACATCTGCGCAGTTGTAGACGGTCCGGTCGACAAGCAGTCACTGTCCCACGACTTCACGGAACGCAGTACGAGCACGACGACATCAGGAGAAGCCATATGCATGAAGCCCAGACGCGCCGGCCGTTTTATCGGTCGCTCTATTTCCAGGTCATCAGCGCCATCATCATCGGCGTGTTGGTGGGCCACTACTGGCCGGAAACCGGCTCGGCGATGAAGCCGCTCGGCGACGCCTTCATCAAGCTCATCAAGATGATGATCGCGCCGATCATCTTCTGCACCGTCGTCGTCGGCATTGCCGGCATGGAAGACATGAAGAAGGTCGGCAAGACCGGCGGCTATGCGCTTTTGTACTTCGAGATCGTGAGCACGCTGGCGCTCATCGTCGGGCTCGTCATCGTCAACCTCGTGCAACCCGGCGCGGGCATGAACGTCGATCCGAAGACGCTCGACACCAAGAGCATCGCGGCGTTCACGGGGCCGGGCAAGATGCAGACGACGGTCGATTTCCTGCTTGCGATCATCCCAAGCACCATCGTCGATGCCTTCGCCAAGGGCGAGATGCTGCAGGTGCTGCTCGTCGCCGTGATGTTCGGCTTCGCGCTGCATCGCTTCGGCGGCCGCGGCACGCTCGTCTTCGACATGATCGAGAAGACCTCGCATGTGCTGTTCGTGATCGTCGGCTACATCATGAAGGTCGCGCCCATCGGCGCCTTCGGCGCAATGGCATTCACCATCGGCAAGTACGGCATTGGCTCGCTGTTCTCGCTGGCCAAGCTCATGGGTTCGTTCTACGCGACGTGCCTGATCTTCATCTTCGTCGTGCTCGGCATCATTGCCCGCACGCATGGCTTCTCGATCTGGAAGTTCATCAAGTACATCAAGGAGGAAC
>DASTGE010000462.1:0-4812 GCA_035719405.1 Burkholderiaceae bacterium | reverse complement strand
CTGCGAACAGGCTGGCGTGGAGGATCTTCACATCCACGACCTCCGCGGGCGGGCCGGCGTGGACAAGCGCGAGGCCGAGGGGATGGAGGCCGCCAAGGATCTGCTGGGACATGACCAGATGGCGACCACCGCGCACTACGTCGAAGGAAAAACAGTGCGGAAAGTGCGGCCGACAAAGTGATTCAACCGTCTAAGCAAGATTCGCATTCCCTGGGAGAAGATGATGCAAACCATCAACCAATCCATTAGACATTTCTGCGTTAACTACCTGTTTTTATTGGGAATCCTGCCTGCCTTCTAAGCAGCAGGTCGGGGGTTCGAGTCCCTCCGGGCAGGCCAGCAATTTCCCTATGGCCGTCGCTCGGGTAACGCAGATCTGGGGAAGAATTTGGGAAGAATCGAGGTCCAAGAGGCTCCTCGAACGGCAGACGGTGGGCGGTGTTGCTAGGCCTCGCGGTCGCGAGAACCTTCCCGCTGGCACCGTCCTGCGCTCCCGGAAAACGCCCCCAAGCCCTGCATCACCTGATCCTGCGCCCCGGTCCGGAACTGGTCCTGCAGACCCCTTTCGCCCCGAACCGGATCAACCCGCACGTCGGCTCAAGGAGCGCGAGGTCGCGGACCTTGCGCACGAGTTCCTGTTCGATGCCGTCACTCTCCATCCGCGCGTCGGGTGCGCCTCGCCGCCGCAGCTATACGGCGCTGGTCGATGTCTTCAGGCCGATAGAGGGGAGCCGACTGCTAAAGGATGTGTTTCGCCCGGCGTTCGTCGAAGACCTCTGAGACCGAAGCGCGCAAGGGCCCGGCCCATACGGGGCGGCAACCACGGCACGAGCGCACCCAGTGCGTGGAGTGACGCCTGGACACGTACACCTCGTCAACAGGCACCATCGATGCGGTGCCGCCACCGACAAGAGCACGAAGAAGTACGAGAACGTTACCGGTTCCGGTTCTTCACGGGCGACAGTCTCTCGGGAACTCGTCGATGTCGGGGCGACGGGTCTGCTGGAGCACGCAGCGCTGCGACGAAGGGTGCCCTACTACGTGGCCCCTTGCAGATGGGACCACCAGCGAACACGTCGGCAGATTGATCGCGGAGCAGCAACTTGAGCGCCCGCATTCTCAGTTGGCCGTCGAACGTGCGGCACGCTCGCGGAATTGCGCCACTCGCGACTCGTCGAGATGAAGCGTTGAGCGGGACTTTGCGGAGCGACGTTCCCTTCGCCGAAGACGTATCCACCGAGCACAATGCCCTTGAGCACGAAGCTCACGCCGGCGCGGCTGATGCTTGGCTACGTCGCGGCACTGGTCGCCGGCCCGCTTGCCCGTTTCGGCGTTTCGGCAGGTGGAACGGCTGATGTTGCAGGTCCGCAGACAAGTCGGTCAGTACGGCGTGCAGTTCAATCGAGCCGGCAACCCAGACGCTTTGGTGCGTGGCTCGCAGCGCGGTCTGGCGATTGGTCGGGCTGCACGCTCACGTGTCGTTGCTAAAGTCGGCGCCTCCTACTACCGCTTCAGACTGGGTGCTGCCGGTCAGGTTCGGCGTTTGAACGACAGCTGTTGCCGAAACCTGCCACTCGCAGTTCCCCAGGGTGTCCGTCCGCTGCACCTCGGAACCGGCCAGTCATTCGCCAAGCCGCGCAGGCGCCGCTGCTGCACAACGACGACACTGCGGCCCGGGTGCTGTCGCTGATGGCCGAGCGCAAGAAGGCCGAGGCCGCCGGCAAAGCAACTCCCAAGGCGATCAACACCACGGGCATCGTCGCGCTGCTGGACCAGTGGCGGGTGGTGCTGTTCTTCACCGGTCATTCGCACGCAGGTCAAAACCTGGAGACGGTCCTCGCGCATCGGGCCAAGGAGTTGGCGCCGCCGATGCAAATGTGCGACGCGCTGGCATCGAACATGGCCGGGGACTTCGTCACTGTGCTGTGTCACTGCCTGGCTCATGGGCGACGGCACGTGGTCGACGTGCTGGAGCACTTCCCCCAGCAGGGTCGCCACGTCCTCGAGGTGCTGGGCCGCGTGCATGCCAACCCGATCATGAAGGAGCTCAAGACATGGATGGCTGAGGCGTTGCTCTTGCATGGCGTCGCACAGTAGCGGCAATGCAAACGGAACGCAGGTGCGGAAACCGTTCGTTACTTCATCGCGGCCCTCTGCCACCGATGGCCGACGAATTCAGGTGATGTTGTCGTCGCCAATGACGACCTCCTTGACGAGCAGCCTGACGATGCGTTGGCGCTCCAGCACATTCAGGGTCTGCGCCCGATCCCGAAGATGTCCGAGGAACTCGCTGAGCGTGTGCGTCAATCGCAGATAGGTCGCCTGATCGACCAACTGCGCGTTGAGCGAATCTCGTTCTGCCTTCAAGCGCGACTCACGCTGACGCAGCTCAGGCATGCGCCCCCGCAGCTCGTCGAGGCTGAGCAGGCCTTCCTGATAGGCCGTGAGCAGTCGCTCTATGCGTCGCTGCGATTGCGACAGTTCGTGCTCGACCCGATCCTGGTGACGCTTGGCCGGGTCGCTGGCACGTGCAGCGTCCAGGCGCCGCGCAATTTCGACCTCGATCAACGTCGGGTCTTCGAGCAAGCGTGCCACCTCGTCCCACACCGTCTGTTCGAGCATATCGAGGCGGATTGGCTTCGCGGTGCAGCGCGGCTGTCCCTGGTACCGCCAGGCATCTGAACCGAGACAGCGGTAGTAATAGATCTTGCGCGCACTGCTACGCGTGGAGGTCCGGTACAGGGCGTAGCCGCACTGTCCGCAATGCACCAAGCCCTGAAGGACGCTTGGTTCCACGGTGCGGCGAGCGGCAAACTTCTTGTTGTTCTGCAGTCGCTCTTGCGCCAATTCGAACGTGCGTTCGTCCACCAAGGCAGGGACCGGAATCTCGATCCACTGATCCCTCGGCGTGTCCTCAGGTGTGCGAGGACCGCGGCGCGGCGGTTGTGCGCGCTGGCGCACGGCGCGGCTGCTGCAACGCTGACGCGTGGCCGCCTCCTGAGTCTTGCCAAAGCAAGCCATTCCTCGGTACGCAGGGTTGCGCAGCATGGCCCAGACCGTCGAACGTTCCCAGCTCGCCTGCTGCTTCTTGGTCGGTACGGCCAATTCGTTCAGTCGCCGCGTGACCGCGCCGATGCTCAATCCCTCGACTGTGTACAGCCGAAACACTTCGCGAACAATCTCGGCCTGTCCTTCGTCGACCTCGTAGTACGCCGAGCGTTCGTCGGTCTTGCGCACGTAGCGATAGCCATAGGGAGCTCCGCTGAGCACGCTGACCTCGCCTTGCTTGGCTCGATGGCGCTTGCCCCGTCGAGAACGCTCCAGAATTTGTGCGCGCTCGTACTCAGCGATCATGCCCTGGAACTGCACCAGCAACTGGTCTTCCGGCGTCTGCGAGTGTGGCGCCTTGACGAAGACAGTCTGCACGCCGTGCTTCAGCCATTCTTCGGTGAGCAGGACCTGGTAAACGTATTTGCGGCTGAGCCGATCTGGCGACAACACAAGCACCGCCTGGATATGCCCCTCCGCGGCCAGATCGCGTACGCGTTCCAGACCCGGGCGGACCAGCGTCGCGCCGCTGAAGCCTTCGTCCTCAAAGATCCACTCAGGCGGAACGCTGTAGCCTTCCTGACGAGCGAACGCCTTCAACGCTGCCGTCTGGCTCGCAATCGTCTTGTCCTCCTTCTGTTGCTCCGACGACACTCGTGCGTAAATTGCCGCCGTCTTCATCACCGTCTTCATCGCCGAGTCCTCCTATGCGTCCCGGTCCACCGGTACGGCGGATGCGATCGGGAACCAACAGGGCGTAGACCTGCTCGAGCTTGGCGTCAAGCAGGCGATCAAAGCAATATTCGAAGGTGACTTGGCAGCGGCGTTGGCGCTCAGCCACGCCGATGCTCCCGCCCTATCAGGCCAAGCACAGCTCGCGCTACCACTTCGCCGATCGTCGTTCCGGTCGCCTTCGCATGCGCACGCAGCATTACCGCAACGTTCTCCGGAACCTTGATCGTGATGGCCACGCTGGGTGCCCCAACAGGCACAGGGCGCTCCAGCGACTGCGCCTGCTGTACGTAGCGCGATGCTTGTCGCTGCGACATGCCGAATTCGTCGGCAAGCATCGCAGTCGCTTGGGCAGCAGGCCAACCCTGAGTGAGCAGATCGATTGCGACGTTCAAGCGCTGTGCCTTCTCGACGCTGGTAGATCGCGACATCGGCCGCAAACATATTACTTCTTGCGTCGCAAGTCAACGACCACGCGCGTCCGATACAGCCCAACACGCCGTTCAAACACAAAGCTATCTCTTGTGTCTATGGCGTGACAGGCCCACCTTGCGACGTTCCAACCTCGCTGGGCTCGATGTGCTCACCGACCAGCACTCCGGCACGTAGGTAGCGTCCGATCAGAGCCAGCAACCGCTTGTCGGCGATGGTGCGACCCAGCAAACTCATCAGCAGGTCTTGATTGACCGTGTGGTAGGTAGAGACGAGCCTCGAGACGGTAGCCTTTGCGGAGCCTCGCTGTTGGCTGGCGCTTTCGCATCAGTGCCCTCACCGAGCCGGCATGGTCTCTTGTACTCGTCCCCCCCACAGGTAGGGTCGAGGACTGGCGCGCCGACATTAGGCTCCGGTGGCTTCTCCATCGCTTTCGCGATGGTCCTCAGTCCGGCTGCCGTCGTCACGTTTCCAGCCCCCGCCTCGTCGAACGCAACGGGCGGTTTTCCCGCATTGCGCTCTCCTGCGTGCTTCTCCTCAAGGGTTATGAGACCTATCAAGCTGGAGACGCTTTCGGCCGTGGGTGCCGTCGGACGCGGT
>DASTGE010000461.1:0-3819 GCA_035719405.1 Burkholderiaceae bacterium | reverse complement strand
CATGATCTTCAGGCGCGAGATCAGCGCAGCGTGCAGAGCGCGATTGGGCTGCACGACCTCGCGCAGCCCACCGTCGACCCGGAAGCGCACGGAACTGGAGCGCTCGTAGGGCTCGATGTGGATGTCGCTCGCGCCGTCTTTCGCGGCCTGGGTGAGAAGCGCATTGAGCATCCGGATGATGGGTGCGTCGTTGGCGGCCTCGAGCAGGTCTTCGACTGCGGGGAGATCCTGCATCAGGCGGCTCAGGTCGACCGCACTTTCCACTTCGCCGACCACCGCGGCCGCACTCGATTCGCCCCCGGCGTAGGCGGACGCGATGCGCTGTTCCAGCGTCGCCGCCGGTTCGCGCTCGAAGCTGGCAATGTCATAGATGCGGAGCACTTCGGACAGCGCAGTCATTGGCGACGCGTCCGCGGCCCACAGCGTGAGTTGCTGGCCGTCGTCTTCCAACAGCAGCGTGTTGGCCTTCGCGAAGGCGTAGGGTAGGGGATGGCGGGCGCCCATGATTTCAGAACCTTAGTGCGGGGCCGAGGCTGGCGGTTGCTGCGGGAGCGGCTGCACCTGTGGAGGCACCGGGACGATCAGCGGCTCACCGGGTGTCAACTTCTGTATCGGCGGCAGAAGCGGCGCCTCGTTCACCGGGAGCAGCTTGCGCTGGGGCGGCTGAGTCTCCAGCTGTTGTCCCCGGATGACGTCATAGCGGTCAAGCGAGACCTTGTCGGCGGCTTCCTGCGTCCGCATGACGACCGGACGCAGGAACACCATCAGGTTGGTCTTGTTGCGCGAGCGGGTCTCGCTTCGGAACAGGTTGCCGACCAGCGGCAGGTCGCCCAGCAGCGGTACCTTGGTGCGGTTGACGTTGAAGCGGTCATCGATCAGTCCGCCCAGCACGACGACCTGCCCGTCGTCGACCACGACCGTGGACTCGATCGAGCGCTTGGTGGTCGACGGCCCGGCATTGGCGGTTCCCGGCACCGAGACGTTCAGCACGTCCGAGTTCTCCTGAAAGATCGTCATGCGCACGCTGCTGCCCTCTCCGATTTGCGGTTTGATGCGCAGCGTCAGGCCCACGTCCTTGCGTTCAACCGTCTGGAAGGGGTTGACGGCTCCGGTGCCGGTGCCGGTATTGGTGAACGAGCCGGTGATGAACGGCACGTTCTGGCCGACCACGATCTTCGCCTCCTCGTTGTCCAGCGTCACCAGGTTCGGCGTTGACAGGATGTTGGCCCCGTCCACGCTCTCAAACGCGCGCGCCAGAACTGCCAGCCCGTAGCGGCCGTTAGGACCGAATCTGTTGACGCCGGCGGCGGTGAACCCTCCCAGACTGGGGATCGATGGTCCTGCGGAGGAAGAAGAGGCAGAGGAGCCCCCGACCAGCGCCTGGACGATCGTGAGAAGATTTGCCGCCCCGAGGTTGGAGGTGCTGCCTGCCCCAGCCGTCACCTGGCTGGCGTCCTTGTTTCCGGCCAGCAGCAGCCATTGCAGGCCCAGCTCGGCGGAGCGGTTCGCATCGATCTCGACGATCAATGCCTCCACGAAGACCTGGCTGCGCCGCGAGTCGAGTTGATCGATCACCGCTCGCACCTGTCTGTACATCGGTTCAGGCGCGGTGATGATGAGGGAGTTGGTCGCGGGGTCGGCCTGCACGAAGCCACCGGTCGAGGGCGCCTGCGACGCCTGCACCGGCGTGTTTGCCGGGCTCTGCATTGTGCCTCCGGCCGCAGTCCCGCCGAGCGAGGTCACGTTGCTCTGGGTCGTAGCCGATGGCGCGCCTGTTCCGGTGGTACCGGCTCCGCCGCCACCGCCGCCACCGCCGCCGCTAAATGCTGCCCGGAGCACCTGCGCCAGCTTCACTGCATCCGCGTTTTTCAGGTACACGACGTAGATGTTCCCCCCGGGTCCGGAACTGCCGGCGGGTCGGTCGAGCTTCTCGATGATCGAGCGTACCGAGGCGAGCCTCGCAGGATTGGAGGCGCGCACGATCAGTGAATTGCTCCTGGGATCGACGAGCACGGACACCCCGCCTGCGCCTCCGATGCCCGGGGGCGCTCCGGGGATGACCGGCCCTCCCGTGCTGCCGTCGGCCAGCCTCTGCACCAACGGCGCGACATCGGCCGCGACCGCGTGCTGCAATTGGATTACCTCGATGTCGGTGGCCGATGGCGAGTCGAGTGCCGCAATGATTCTCGCGATGCGCTGAAGGTTGTCGGCGTAATCGGTGATGACCAGCGTGTTGTTGCCGGGATTCGCGTTGATCGTGTTGTTGGGGCTGATGAGCGGCCTGAGCACAGTCACCAGGTTGTTCGGGTTCTCGTAATTGAGGCGGAACACCTGCGTGACGACCTGGTCCCCGCGTTGCTGTACCGGTCCGACCGACACCGTGCCCGCCTGCAGCTTGGCATCGGCCTCGGGCACCACCTTCAGCAGGCCGGCGTTTTCGACGACCGTGAAGCCCAGACCCCGCAACGCCGCCAGGTACTGCAGGTAGGCATCCCGGATCGACAACGGCTGCTCGCTATAGACAGTGATCGTGCCCTTGACGCGAGGATCGACGATGAGAGGCCGATTCAGCATCACCCCCATCGCGCGGGAGACCGCTTCGATGTCGGCGTTGACGAAGTTGAGCGTCACCGGGGCGCGCGACCGCTGACGTGGGCCGACGGGCGGAACGACGCGATCGACTGGCGGCTCCGCGGTGTTGCCCTGCGCGGTGGCCCGGCAGACGAAGTCGCGGCGGCGCCGCGCGGGCTTCGGAAGGTGGCGCATGGTGTTATCCGATGGAGATGATCGACAGCGCGCCCTGGCGCCGTCCAATGATGTTCAGCAGGTTGTTCAACGCGGCTTCGCTGCCGGGCGCCGCTTGCGCCTGCCCGCGGAAATGCAGTCGTCCGCCGCCCCATTCGCCGGAACCGCTGAGCTGAAGTCCGCCTTCGATGGTGCTGAGCGTGATCCGCGCGGGCCCCTTGTTAGAGGGATCGCCTCGCAGCTGGAGGCGGTAGCTGCCCAAAGTGTCGAGGGTCGACAGCCGGGACGAGGCGCCGAGCAGCAGCAACTCCGCGTCGCCGTTCAACCGCAAGCGGCCCTGGACGGACTCCAGCGTCACGCCGGGCGTGGTGAACTTGAGTACGCCGCCAAGCTGCAGTGTGTTCCATGGTGTCCCGAGCCCCGAGAGCCAGGCAGCGGGCCATTGGGCCGCCCAGCCGCCGGCCTGCGGCACCGGCGGCAGCACGATGTCAGTACGGCCGAAGCCGGGCTTAAGCCGCAGCGCAACTTCGCCGTTGAGGCAGCATGCCTGACGCAGGCGCAGTTCAAGGGCTGTACCACGAACCCCGACGTTCCAGGAGAGCCGTCCCGGTAGGGAGGCCGCATCCCGGCTGCCTGGACCTCCGGTAAGTACCAGCACGGCGCTGCCACCCCAGAGCGTGCCGCGGGCCTCGGTGAGCAGCACCCGACCACCGGTCGCGTCGGCGACGGCACGGGCAAGCATGGTCGCCGGCGCGAAGGCCAGCAGTCCGACGAGCGTGCCGACGATCGCGCCGAGGATCGCCCAGCGCATCGTTGCACTCCTCGTCCGCTGCCACGCGATTTCCGCATGGGTCGATTCGCTGAAGCCCGTGCGTGCGAAGCGCGGTCTGCGGGGTGCGGGCCAGCGCTTGAGGCCCCCGTTGAATTTCACGGTGCCAAGCCTCCCAGAACGACGATGATGGTGCCGCTGTACCCCTGCGGTCCCCGGTTCAGCTCCGCCCGGGTCGGTCTTGCACGCGCTCCACTGCGCGCCTCGGCCAACCACCCACGCAACTGCTCGCCGCTGACGCCGGT
>DASTGE010000460.1:0-5376 GCA_035719405.1 Burkholderiaceae bacterium | reverse complement strand
CCCTCGCGCACCTTGACACCCGCCAGAGCACGCGTCACGAGCGCCTCGCGCGCGCCCGGAGGCGGGGACCTCAGCTCGAGGTGGTACTGAAAGCGGCGACGGAACGCCGGGTCGATCTGCTCGATGCGGTTGGTGACCCAGATCACCGGCACGGGGTTGGTTTCGAGGATCTGGTTGACCCAGGCCTTGCCGCTCACGCTGCCTGAAGGCACGCCGTCGCCGGTGTCGAGCCGCGCCATGAGCTGCGCCGTGTCGGTGGAAATCGGCGGAAAGACGTCCTCGACCTCGTCGAACAGCAGCGCCACGCTCTGTCCGCCCTTGAGAAACACCTGGCTGATCTGCAACGAGCGATAGCGGTCCCGTCCCGATAGCGAATTGCCGTCGCGGTCCGCGTATTCGACCTCGTACAGCTGCAGGCCCGCCTCCTGCGCCGCCACCTTCGCAAGCTCCGTCTTGCCGGTGCCAGGCGGCCCGTACAGCAGTACGTTGACACCTGGCTCGTGCCGCTCGACGGCATTGCGAAGCAACGCGGTGAGGACGCGCACGTCGTCACCCACGAACTGGAAATCTGTGGCCGTGAGTTCCGTGCGCGTGGCAGGGCGCGTGAAGACCGCCATCAGATCGCCCGGCCCCTGATACTCGCGCATCAGCACCGGCGGCAGTTGCTCGCTGACCTTCATCAGATCGGCAAGGTCGGTGATGTTGTGCTCGGAAATCAGGTTCTCCACCATCCCGATACGTTCCAGGCGTGACCCCGCGCGCAGCGCTTCGGCCACCTCGCGCTCGTCAACGCCTGCCACGCTCGCGATCGCTGCGTAGGCCTCCTGTGCGTTGCTTACCTTGAACTCGACCAGCAACCCCCGCAGATCGCGCTGGTAGCGCGCCAGAGTGCCGTACAGCAGCAGAGCCCGCTCGGCAGGGTTGAGCTGCAGCAGCCCGGCGAGGGCGTCGATGTTCTTCTCGACCAGCGTCGAGTGCTTCTTCAGGCTTCGCTCCAGCCACTCGGCGGTGGCGCCGAGAACCGCGAGCAGGTCTTTGGGCGAGTCCTTGATGTACTCGTCAATGTAGAAAAAAAGCGTGCCTTCCTCGTAGGGACCGCGCCAGGCACCGTGTCGCTCGAGAAACGCCTCGTCCATCAACCCTTCGTGGCCCCGCCACGCCTCGACGCCCTTGCAGCGGCGTGCAAGGAAAGCGCGGAGGCGACCGAGCACGGACGACGGCCAGACGAGGTGCTTGCCGGTGAGCGACAGCAGGCTGTTCCAATCGCGCCGAAGATTGAAGCGGCCCGCGTGCTTCATCGTGAGAGTGAGCACGAAGTGGGAGCACATCCGGTCGAGCACCGGCGCCTGGGTCAGGCCCGGCGACAGCAGGACAGAAGAATGCAAGGTACCGCGTGGCATGACGGGTGCGAAGCAGTGGCGTGGGCGATCTTGGCGCAGCCGGTGGCGAGCGGCAAGTCCCACCGCCTCAACCGGGTGCATTCACGGATGCATTCGCCACGATGTAATCCGGACGCACAAAGAAAAGCCGGCCCGAGGGCCGGCCGATTCGTCAGTCTGACACCAGCTTCCGTCAGTGCAGGACGACGGGCTGCTGGGCGAGCGTCGTGAAGCGGCTGATGAAGTCGTCGAGCTCCTCTTCCGAGGGCTCGGTTTTGATCAGCGCCTCGACTCCGTCCTTGAAGTGTTGGGCCATCGGACCTTGCAGAAAAATTTCCTTCCGGGCGAACTTGTCGACGATCTCGTATCCGCCGCCAAGGAGAGGGCCTTCGCCGACAGCGGCGATGGCCTCTGGAACGTCGATCTGGACGACTGCAAAGCTGTCAGAGTTGTAGAGCATGAGCATGGAGTGTTCTCCTTGTCAGCGTATCTATGCACGTCAACGCAAAAATCAAGCCCACGGTTGGCTGACAGCTTTGTCTATCAGTCAAAAGACGGACAGCTCCGCCTGCAGAATCATCTCGAACCGGGCCTGACCGTTCGTCATGCGCACGCGGACAGGCATGTGGTGGCGCTCCGGATCCAGCCACACTTCTGCACGGATGTCATAGGGGCGCCCCGGTTCTCGCACCAGCTTCAACGCCTCGACCTTGCCGGCCGGAAGCTCCAGCGCCTCGCGCCCCGCCACCTCGAAGGACCATGCGTCTGCGTCGGCACGCGCCCCGCTTACATGGAGCACGATTCGCTCGCCCAGGTTCCATCGCTGCGGTTGCGCCTGTGCGATCCCGGCCAACTGCAACAGCCAGCTGAGCCTGTCCTGGCTCCCGGGCATCAGCGGGAGTTCCGCAGCGGACCCCGAATAAGTGATGCGGCCCTGTCCACGCCGGAAGTTGGCAGCTTGCGCCGCCCGGCGCGCGCGCTGGTCGACGAAGCGCACCGGCGCCACCCCGGCCGTGTCGATCTCGCCGTGGCTGTGCCATTGGAGCGGACCCGCGGCGCCATCGACCTGAAGGCCGGCCTCGTAGCGGTCGCCGTCGCGTCGCCAGACCAGATCCGCCTGCCCTTGCGCGGATCCGCGTGTCACACCGTAGCGCCAGCTCAATGAGGGTGGGAGGTGGGTCGGATAAATGGGAATCTCGAGATCGCCGGACGCCGCGTGCAGCGGAGGCGGCATGGGCTGGACGACGGCCGGTGTCTGCACGGTCGCATCAGAGGTATCCGGGTTGGCAGCGGGTTCAGACGGCCGCCCCCCTGCCGGGCCGGCATCTGCGGGCGCGCGCGTCGGCGACGGCGAGCCGGACCTCGACGGGGCTCGCCGACGAGGCGGCTGGCGGCTCGACTCGGACGCATCGGCTGCAGGTGCAGCCGGCTGTATTGCAAGCGCTGGCACCGGAGACGGCGGGACCGGACGCAGCCGCAGCACGATACGCCCGGGCCGCGTCGCCTCGTGGCCGACGGTATGTGTGCCGGCGAGCATCCATGCGTGCACGCCAAAAACGGCCAGCCCGAGAGCAAGCGCCTGGCCGAAGCCGGGCCGCAGGGGATGGACGTTCCTGCGCCACCCGACAATACGCGCCTCCAACGCCTGATCCTCCCTCAATCGCCTAAAGATGAAACTCGCCACGTACAAGGACGGATCGCGCGACGGACATCTCGTCGTCGTCTCGCGCGACCTCACGTCGGCCCATTATGCGAGCGGCATCGCGACCCGCCTGCAGCAGGTGCTGGATGACTGGAACTTCCTCTCGCCGCAACTCCAGGACCTTTACACGACCCTGAACCACGGCAGGGCGAGGCACGCCTTTACCTTCGAGCCCCGCCAATGCATGGCGCCTCTGCCCCGCACGTACCGGCTGGCTCACACAAGTGCCTACGTCAACCTATTGGAGCTGACCCTCAAAGCTCGCGGCATCGAGATCCCCGAGAACCTTTGTGACCAGCCGCTGATGACCCACGGCCCCGGCGACACCATGCTGGGTCCGTGCGACCCCATTGTCGGCGATGAGGCATGGGGCATCGACTTCGAGGCAGGGATCGCGGCCGTCACCGGCGATGTCGGCATGGGCTGTACGCCCGGGCAGGGGCTCGAGTCCGTGCGGCTGCTGATGCTGGCCAATGTCGTCTCGCTGCGCGATTTGATGCCTGCCGAGCCCCTGATGTACTTCGGCTTCTTGCAAGGGAAGCTCGCCGCGGCCTTCAGTCCGGTCGCCGTCACTCCCGATGAACTGGGCGAGGCGTGGCAGCACGGGCGCTTGCACCTGACGCTGCAGACCTCATGGAACGGCCGGACAGTGGGACTGTGCGACGCAGGCGGCGGGAAAACATTCCACTTCGGTCAGCTCATCGCTCATCTTTGCCGAACGCAGGAAATGCGTGCCGGCTCGATCGTCGCCACCGGAGCGGTCGCCGACAACGACGCCTCACGCGGCTATTCGTGCATCCTGCAGAAGCGCGCGATGGAGACCGTCGAGGACGGCGCGCCGAAGACCGCGTACATGCAGGCCGGCGACGCCCTCCGCATCGAAATGAAGGGCTCTGATGGCGCGAGCGTGTTCGGCCCGATCGAGCAACAGGTCGTCTCGCCGGCGACACAGGCCGCAGAAAACGGATCCGAGAATTGCGCACGCTGATCGAGGTTTCCTCGACGGCCCGGGATGGACGTGGACCCCCGCATGACGCATAAATCGCCGATGCCGTTTTCGTTGCTTCGCCGTGCCATGCGTGGTCTGCTGGCTCTGTTGCTGTCGAGCCTTTGGCTGCCCTTGGCCGTCGCCCGCGAAGGGACACACGCGTGTGACAACACAGCCGTCCCCGCTTCTGCCGCTACCGCGCCCCAGGAGAGCCGCGACCGCGGCTTTCTCTGGCGGGTGAGCAAGGAGGGCCACAGCTCCTACCTCTACGGCACGCTGCACGTCGGCAGGCCGGAATGGGCTTCGCCAGGCCGCAGTGTCGCCGCCGCCTTGCGCGACACCGACATGCTGGCGATGGAGCTCGACCTCACTGATACCCGCACGACGGCACAAGTCGCAGACTCCATGCGGCACGGCAACCCGGCCTTGACACCGTCACTGCGCGCGCGCCTGCAACGCCAGTTTGCCGCCGCGTGCATGCAGCCCGGACCCATGGCCCGGCTTCATCCGCTCATGCAGGCATTGACCCTCACCCTCCTCGCCGGGCGCCAGGAGGGACTCGACCCTGCGTACGCCCAGGAGTTGATGCTTGCGAGCCATGCACGCACCTCGCGCCGCCCGGTCGTCGGGTTGGAATCAGTGCAACGCCAGATGCAGGCGCTGATGCCGCGGGGCGACGGGGCCGGGCAGGCGATGATCGAGCAGCTTCTGCAGCAACTCGAGGACGGCACGTTGCGCCCGGTCCTGCGCCGCGTGGCGAAGGTATGGGAGCAAGGCGACTTCGAGCAGCTCGAGCGTTACGCCGAGTGGTGCGACTGCGCGCGAACGCCTGCCGAGCGGGCTCTGCTGGCGCGGCTCACCGATGAGCGCAACCCGGGAATGGCCGAGCGCATCGACGCATTGCACCGCGAGGGGCACAGGGTGTTCGCCGCGGTCGGCGCTCTGCACATGGCGGGTCATCAGGGCCTGCCCCGGCTGCTCGCACGACGCGGCTACACGGTGGAACGGGTTCTGTTCGAGCAGTAGCAGGCCCCGGGTCGGCGCGGCACAATGAGCCGCACCATCAGAGAGGAGACCCGAATGGCCGACCCCGCTTCCTTCGCCAAGTTCGTCCCGGGGTTCGATTTCCTCCAGGACCTTGTGAAGAACGCGGGCTCGGCGATGCCGAACTTCGGTCAGTGGATCGCGCCGACGCTCGACCCCAAAGAGATCGACAAGCGGATCGAGGAACTGCGCACCGTGAAGTTCTGGCTTGAGCAGAACGTGCGCATGCTGGACGCCACGGTCCAGGCGCTCGAGGTGCAGCG
>DASTGE010000459.1:0-3128 GCA_035719405.1 Burkholderiaceae bacterium | reverse complement strand
GGGAAGCTGATGCAGGCGACCGCCTCGTAGGCGCGGCGCTGCGCGTCGGCCAGCGTCTCGCCCAGGGCCGTCACGCCCAGCACCCGGCCGCCGTCGGTCAGCACGCGGTCGCCCTCAAGCCGCGTGCCGGCGTGGAAGACCTTCACGTCGGGCAGCCGCGCCGCCTCGGCCAGCCCGCGCACGACCAGCCCCTTCTCGTAAGCGCCGGGGTAGCCGCCGCTGGCCATCACGACGCAGACCGCCGGCCGGGGGTCCCACTCCAGTTTGCCCTCGAACTCGTCCAGCCGCTCGTCCACCGCGGCGTCGAGCAGGTCGAGCAGGTCGGTGCGGAGGCGCATCAAGAGCGGCTGCGTCTCGGGGTCGCCGAAGCGGCAGTTGTATTCCAGCACGCGCGGCCCCTGCGGCGTGACCATGATGCCGGCGTAGAGCACGCCGCGGAACGGCCGGCGGCCGCGCTTCATCGCGTGGACGGTCGAGACGAGCACCTCGCGGTCGATGGTGTCGAGCAGTTCCGGCGTCGCCAGCGGCGCGGGGCAGTAGGCGCCCATGCCGCCGGTGTTGGGGCCGGTGTCGCCGTCGCCGACACGCTTGTGATCCTGCGCCGCGACCAGCGGGGTGACGCGCTCGCCGTCGCTGAGGACGAGGAAGGAAAGCTCGTCGCCTTCGAGGAATTCTTCCAGCACCACGCGCGCGCCGGCCTCGCCGACCATCTTGCCGGTCAGCATGTCGGTGGCAGCGGCGACGGCTTCCTCGCGATTGCGGGCGATGACGACGCCCTTGCCCGCTGCCAGGCCGTCTGCCTTGACCACGATGTGCCCGGTGAACTGGTCGAGGTTCTTGCGCACGTCGTCGGCAGAGTCGCAGATTGCGTACCGTGCCGTGGGAATGCGGTGGCGGTACATGAATTCCTTGGCAAAGCTCTTGCTGGATTCCAGGCGCGCGGCCGATGCGGTGGGCCCAAAGATGCGCAGGCCGCGACGGCGAAATTCGTCGACCACGCCGAGCGACAGCGGCCCCTCGGGACCAACCACGGTGAGATCGGGCTGGATGCGGTGCGCGGCCTCGAGCATGGAATCCAGGCTATGCAGGTCGGAAGCGACGCACTCGGCTGCGGCGCAGATACCGCCATTTCCGGGCGCGCAATAGACGCGTTCCACGCGATTTGACTGTCGCAGCTTCCAGACCAGCGCGTGTTCGCGCCCGCCGCTGCCGATGACCAGCACTTTCATGTGGCGCTCAGAGTACAGGTTTCACGTTTCACCTTTCAAGTTTCACGTTGCGAGCGGCCTCCACGCCGGTTTAGCCTCACAGTGACACCGCCTCATGAACACCCGTACCAATTCGGAGGTTACCCCCATCGCCGGGCACCGGTCGCTGGAGGAGGTGCACAGCTCGGTCGAGGTGCCGCACCACGAAGCGGGTTTTTGGGAGCAATGGCGGGCGTTCGTGGGACCGGCCATCCTGGTCAGTGTCGGTTACATGGATCCGGGCAATTGGGGAACCGACCTGCAAGGCGGCGCCCAGTACAAGTACGCGTTGCTATGGGTGGTCGGGCTGGCGAGCTTGATGGCGATCTTCATGCAGGTGATCGCGGCCCGGCTCGGTGTAGTGACGGGCAGGGACCTTGCCCAATGCTGCCGCGATTGGTACCCGGGTTGGACGAGATGGCCGAACTGGCTGGCAAGCGAGCTGGCGATTGCGGCTTGTGACCTGGCGGAAGTGCTGGGCAGTGCGGTAGCCCTGAACCTGTTGTTTCACATTCCGCTGTTATGGGCGGTGATCATCACCGGGCTGGACGTGCTGCTGCTGCTGGCATTGCAGCAGTTTGGAATTCGCACCATCGAGGCGGTGGTTGTGCTGCTGGTGACGACGATCGCGGTCTGCTACTTCATCGAATTGTTCATACTGCCGCAAACCCGGCCCAGTTTCCTGGAGATGGGCGGCGCGCTGCTGGCGCCGCGCTTGCGCGGGACGGGAATGCTGTATGTCGCCATCGGCATCATCGGCGCAACCGTGATGCCGCACAACCTTTACCTGCACTCCGCGCTGGTGCAGAGCCGGAGGTTCCAGAAGGATGAGTCCTCCATCCGCCGGGCGATCCAGTTCAACAACATTGATTCGGTGATTGCGTTGTCCATCGCGTTCTTTGTCAACGCGGCCATCCTGGTGCTGGCGGCGACTGTGTTCTACGGGAAACAAAGCGTGACGGTTTCGGGCGGGCAGATTGTCACCTTCAGCCCGGAGAGCGATTGGATTCGTGTCGCTCACCTGACGCTGGCGCCACTGCTCGGAACAGCAGCGGCAAGCACGCTGTTCGCGGTGGCGCTGCTGGCCAGCGGGCAGAGCAGCACGATCACCGGCACGCTGGCAGGACAGGTGGTGATGGAAGGCTTCATGCACTGGCGCATCAAGCCGTGGGTACGGCGCCTGATTACGCGCACGATTGCGATCCTGCCGGCGGTGATCATCATCGGGCTGCGCGGCAGCGGCAGCGTCACCGACCTGCTGATCCTCAGCCAGGTGGTGCTCGCCCTGCAACTCCCGTTCGCCATGTTTCCGCTGCTGCAGTTCACCAGTTCGAAGAAGCGCATGGGCAGGTGGAGGAATGGGCGAATGCTGATGATTGCGGGCTGGGGCAGCGCGATCCTGATCACCTGCATGGCGCTCTATGGATTGCCGGATTTGCTGAAAATGGCGTGGCAGGTAATCAGCGGCGGCTGACGATGACCAAGACCAACACCATGTACGAGACGATCCTGGTCACGCTGGATGGAACGCCGACCGACCGGGCGATCATCGAGCACGTGAAGCAGCTTGCCAAGCTGGCCGGCAGCCGGGTGGTGTTGCTTCATGTCGCCGACGGGTGGGCGGCCAGAACCTACGGGGCGGACGCCGTCAGCCGAGAAATCGCGGAAGATACCGCCTACCTGCAAACGGTTTTGGAAGATTTTCGAGGCGCCGGCATACCCACCGAGGCGGAACTGGCTTACGGCGATCCGGCCAAAGAAATCATCCGGTGGGTGGAGAACAGGGGATGCGACCTGGTGGCGATGAGCACGCACGGGCATCGCTTCCTCTCCGACCTGTTCAAAGGCGTGACCGCGACGCGCGTCCAGCACAGCATCAAG
>DASTGE010000458.1:0-12056 GCA_035719405.1 Burkholderiaceae bacterium | reverse complement strand
GGCGCGCGCCGGGGGAAGGCGACCTCATTGCTTGGGCGACTGCTGCTGGCGCTCGCGCATTTGGTCCTCCATCATCTGGCGGCGCTGCTGCATCTTCTGCGCGAGTTGCTGGCGCTGCTCGGGCGTGAGCACGCGGCTGATGTCGAGCATGGCCTGCATCATGCGGCGCGACACCTGGTCGTGCTGCGCCAGCATCTGCTGCCGCAGTGACTCAGCGGCGTTTGCGTCGACCGTCGGCTGCGTGAACAGTGCAGCTGCCTGCTCGTGCAAAGCCCTGCCCGCATCGCGCTGGGCTTTCAGATCCGCCGCGGCAGCCTGCGCGATCTGCTTGATCTGCGCGCGCTGCGCATCGGTGGCACTGACGCTGTCGAGCATGCGGTCAAGGCCGCGACCCATCATGGGAGCGCCCATGAACATGCCGCCGCGATGCATGCCGTAATGGGCATGACCGCCGTCGGCGGCGAAGGCCGTGAGACCGGCACCACCGGCCACGGCCACTGCCAGGGAGGCGACAAACAGCCGTGCGGACTTGGGAAGAATGTTGAATCTCATCTGATCTCCGTGCAGGGTGTGATTACCGTGTACGTAAGGATGATGAGCGACGGTAAGTCAGTTGTTCGGCCGGGGTAAAGAAAGGTGAATGACAGACGGGCATCCGCATTGCCCGTCTCCGGCGTCAGTACCCCAGCGCCAGTCCTGTATTGCGGCGAGGGTCATTGGCGCCATAGAAGCGGTTGCGTCCCACCGGCTTTGCAACGAGCGACGGCGCGCCCACGAGGATTGCCGCCAGGTGATTGGCGGGCTGCGGCGGCCCGAACTTGTGACCCATGCCTTCGAGGATCCGGCGCGTATCGGGGCTGAACGCCAACGTCTCGACGTTGGTGATCTCGGGCAGCCACTGCTGATGGAAGCGCGGCGCGTCGACCGCCTCCTGCACCGTCATGTCGTAGTCGATGACATTGATGATGGTGTGCAGCACCGCCGTGATGATGCGGCTGCCGCCCGGCGTGCCGAGCACCATGACCGGCTTGCCGTCACGCGTGACGATGGTCGGGCTCATCGAACTCAAGGGCCGCTTTCCCGGGGCGATGGCGTTGGCCTCGCCCTGCACCAGCCCATAGATGTTGGGAACTCCGACCTTGGCCGTGAAGTCATCCATCTCGTTGTTGAGCAGCACGCCGGTACCGGGCACGGTGACCTTGGCGCCGAACCAGTCGTTGAGCGTGTAGGTGACCGACACCGCATTGCCGAACCGGTCGACGATCGAATAGTGCGTGGTCGTGATGCCCTCGTGCGGCGGCACGCCCGGCTTGATGTTGGCCGACACGCCCGCCTTCGCCGGATCGATGGCCGCGCGGATCTTCGCGGCGTACTGCTTGTCGAGCAGCCTGTCGAGTGGGTTCTTCACGAAGTCGGGGTCGCCAAGATAGCTGTTGCGGTCCATGTAGGCGTGGCGCATGGCCTCGATCTGCACATGCACGCCCTGCGCCGCGCGGAAGCCCCATTCCTTCAGCGGATACCCTTCCAGCACATTGAGGATCTCGCAGACGATGACACCACCGGAGCTGGGCGGCGGCGCCGAGACGATGTGGAAGCCGCGGTAGTCGCACTCCACGGGCGCCAGCTCCCGCGTGCGGTACTGGTCGAGGTCAGCCGGGGTGATGATCCCCTTGCCCGTCTGGCTCGCGTTCACGATCGCGGTGGCGACGGTGCCCTTGTAAAAGCCGTCCGCCCCACGCTCGCCGATCAGGCGCAGCGTCTTCGCGAGGTCACGCTGAACGAGCTTCTGCCCGGGCGCAAAAGGCTCGCCCCGATTGAGAAAGATGGGGGCCGAGGCCGGATCCTTGCGGAAGTCCTCGGTGGCGGTCAGCAGCATGTCGACGTCGCCCTGGTCGAGCACGAAGCCCTGCTCGGCATAGCGGATCGCGGGTGCAATCAGGGCGCTGCGCTTCATCGTGCCGTACTTCGCCAGCGCGTATTCCAGCCCGTGCACCGTACCCGGCACGCCGACCGCAAGGTGTCCGTTGGTACTCAAGCCCTTGACGACGTTGCCGTCCGGGCCGAGGTACATGTTGGCCGTGGCCTTCAACGGCGCCTTCTCGCGGAAGTCCAGGAAGGTCCGGCGGCCATCGGCAAGCTGGATCGTCATAAAGCCGCCGCCGCCAAGATTGCCGGCCGCGGGGTAGACAACGGCCAGCGCATAGCCCACTGCCACCGCCGCGTCGATCGCGTTGCCCCCGTCCTTCAGCACGTCGACACCGACCCGGGTGCCCAGGTGCTGCGCGGTGACGACCATTCCGTTCTCGGCTGCAACGGGCGCTGCCGAGGCAGCGTGGGCAGGCGGGGCAAAGCACAGCGCCGTAGCGCTGACCAGCATGGTAATTCGCAGGGTGCGCAGCAGCATCGGACCTCTCCTGTGCAGCGTCGGCGAAGGGCAGGATAGCCGCGCGCTGCCGGGCATTACGACAAGAGGGTGATGAGCGCTTCACCGCTCCACAAGGTGCGCCGACTTCGAGCGTGGCGGCACGCCTTCGGGCCGTGTCGTCCGGAAGTTTGCGAATCGCTTAGTACTCCTGGATCCGCGCTCTTGCGATTCTTCGCCGGCACAAGTCCGTGACTCGCCCTGTTTCATACATGATGAACTGCACATCACTACCGCATCTCTGCCGCTCGACTTCAGGTGTTGCGATCGACATGGTGCAATCCGGCGCGGCGAAAACCGCTTCACCTGCGTCACGGCAAACGCCAATGCCGCTCAACCCCCGGCGCCCTGCGACCGGCTGCCCGCGGCCGCCGCGAGCCGACACGAGCACGATGCGCAGGCTGGATCCCGGCGTGCAACAGCCCGGGAAGAAGGCGCCGCAGTCCGGTTTCGAGGGCTCGGGGCAAAGCGCAGCGAAAGGCCCCCAGCGCAATTACCGCGCAGTCCATTTCGGAAAGCACCGGGCTCTCCGGCGTGATTCCTCACATGCTCGCGTGGGTGCAGAAGATCATGACGGGCGAAGGCCGCTTGCGCTCGCCCCAATTGCACGCACTGGCACACGACGAGGCCGGACTCGTCGAGCGCAGAGCAGCGGAAAACTTCAGCAAGCCCTACCGCTCGCTGCTGAAGCAGCTCGGCCTGAACAGCAAGACAGACCAGATGGCGGGGAAGCTGTTCGAGAAGACAGGCCCTCTTCCAGTCGACAAGCTCGACGACTTCGTGAAAGAGGCGACAAACCGCGAGCTGGGCACGGCGCTGAAAACCTATTGCAATTCCCTCTCGCGGCAACACCGTCGGCGCGACCTCGAAGCCTTGGTCACCGACGAGATCCTCGTCGAGTTGGACAAGATCGCGGACAGCCTACGTTCCGATCCTAAGCGGCAGCGTGGGCGCGTGTTCCTGGAGGTCTATGCGACACCCGGAGACCTCGACCGGACGATCGGTGCATTCAACGGCGCCAACGACAACAAGCTCAAGCGGCAGACTGCCTTCCGCAAGCGAACGATCATTAAAGAGCGGGTCGGCAGGCCAAGCGGGCTCACGCCGAGTGACGAGTCGCTCGGAAGGCCCGACTTCGCTCAGACGTCCCTCCCCGCTGCTCAGCCTGACACGGCCTGACGCGCGGACACCAGCACCTGCGCCCCTGCCGTCTCGCGCACTTCGCGTCGCAGCGCGACATTGAGCCCGGGCACCATCCAGCGCGTCAAGCGAATCGCCCTCCCCCGGAACGAACCCACGCCCTCGATGCGGAAAGCGGAGAAGGTTCCGGCAGGAACCGTCAAGGTCGTGCGCTCCGCGATCCGGAAGTCATACTCCCCGCTGCCGGATTGCGCCCCGCTCAACTCGAAGCGGCTGCGCCAGCGGCGCCCCACCTGCAGTTCGGCCGGGTTGATCTGCAACGGCAGGTCGTAACGCCGGTGACGCCCCTCTCGCAACGGACAACCTGCCAGATCGAGCCACGAGCCGTCGGACAACTCGACCCGGTTGCCTTCGACATCGACCCGGCGCACCATCAGCCGGTATTGTCCGCGCGCCACACCGGAGTAGAGATCCTGGTGCTCGTACACGTATTCGTCGCCCGGTGTCCATATCGGCCTGAAGGCATAGGTGCCGGCCGAGTGAGGATTGCCCGAACCCTGCAAACGTTTCGGAACCTGCTGGCCGGGGCCAAGACGCAAAGGCTCCCGGCGAGCGGCGGTCTTCGTCTCCTTGCCGGCGTTGCCGCCTTTGCCCTCCTTCTTGCGATTGCCTTCGGCGCTCGACGCGCTTCCTGCTGTCGCCCGCCACCTGTGCCGGGCGCGCAGGCATCTCGCGCTCATCGAGCATGCGACGCAGGCGCACCTGGGCGACCTCCGCGAACTTGCCGTTGGGGTAGCGCTGAAGGTAGGCGATCCAGTCGTACGCATCCGGCGACGACCGGATCCTGTTCCACAACTCGTATTCTTCGCGGAACTGCCGCTCCAGTTCCGCCTCGCTCGGCGTCGGAGCCGCAAACAGAAAGACATCGCTTTCAAGGGACGTCGACTCCCAGGGACCTGAAAGCCGTTGGAGGCCAGCCGGACGTTGAGGCGCACGCGCTTGAGCGCATCCTCGATGCGCGTGCCCTTGACCGACAACTCGCGCAGAAGATGCTCCGTATACAGGCCATTGGGACTCCCCACGACCTCCACGGCAACACGGCCCGGCGCAGTGGAGAACGCCAGCAGCGTGCCGGCGGGCGCGTCGTAAGGGCTCATCCCTTTGTCGGCCAGCCGCAGTCGGGTACCGAACGGGTTGTCCCGGCAGGAATCGAGGAAGATGAGACTGACCGTGCCCTTGGCGCGCCCGAGGCGCGACATCAACATCCCGAGGTCGAGGCACTGCGCCGGGATGTCGTCCGCCGACTGGACCTTGCAATCGACCGGCAACAGGTAGTTGTTCCAATCGAGTTGCGCCGCGTGGCCGGCATAGAAGAAAAGCACCGAGCCCACGTCGGGGTTCAATGCGGTGCGGCCGAGCGAGTCAATCGCAGCCGTCATCCCGGCCAGCGTCGCATTCACCGACAGGTCAACTTTGAATCCGGCCTTTGACAACAATGCGGCCATCGCGCGGGCGTCGTTGCCGGCATTGCCCAACGGGTTTTCCAGGTAGCGATCGTTGCCGATGACGAGTGCGGCACGGCCCGCCGTGCTCTGCACCGCGTTCGAGATTCCCGCGCGTGGCCAAGCAGCCAGTGCCGCGCGCGCCGCGGCCTTGGCCAGTGCTTCACGCCTTGACGACATGCGCGCCCTCATGGGCGGCGGCGCAGGTGAATTCAAGCGGGGCAACGCAGACCTTGCGGACGCCGCATAACCTCGTGTAACCCCCAATTGCAACAGCGCAGTCAAGCGCCCACGTTGCGTGGCAAAGGCCGCCATGGTCGGGCTGACACGAGCCATCCGTTGCGCGATGGCGCCCCGCGCCTCACGCAGGGGCACATCTTCCGGCCGAAGGATGAAAAGAAGAAAATGGCGCGCGATACTTATGAGCTGGAAAGGGTTGTGTGATGATCATGCTTCGATTTGTCGCTGCATTCCTTGCCCTGATCGTCATTCAGATTCAACCCGCACTTGCGGCCGATACCCCGAAGGCGACCGAATCCAGATCCGAGAGCACCACCGTCAACGAGGTGCGGCCGAACGACCTGCCCGTGCCGCGCGTGCTGAAGCCGTGCACCCCGGGTGCCTGTTCGCCGGACAGAAGGTGACGGTCATCGCGACAAAGAGCGCGATCAGCGTTGCGCTGCTGGAAGTGAAGGACGAGTTCGAGGCGGCGACAGGCGCCCAATTGGAGATCGATCGCAAGCCGGGGGTGGAGCACTACCCGACCATCATTTCCGACATGACCAACCGCATCGGCAAGTACGATGCGTCCATCGCCGCCGCATGGTGGATCGGCGACATGGTGGCCGGCGGGCATCTGCTGTCTTACGACGCGCTTTCCGAAGTGGAACATCGATGACGTCCTGTCGGGGCCGCGCCGCCTGCTGACATGGCGGCAAGAAGTATATGATCGCCTACGACCACGACGGGCAGGTCATGTACTATCGCCGCGACCTCTTGAATGACCCGCAGCACCAGTCGGCCTTCCGTCAGAAATACGGCTACCCACTGGCCGTGCCACAGACGTGGGAGCAGTTTCGCGATGCGGTCGAATACTTCAATGGCAAGGATCTCAACGGAGACGGTACGCCTGACCACGGCATCGTGATGGCGCTTCAGCCCGGCAGCCAGGGGATGTTCAATTACGTGTCCCTGTCGGCTCCCTTCGTCATCGGCCCGGCGAACCAGAAGCTCTATTGGTTCGATCCTCAAACAATGAAGCCGCTGATCGAAAGTCCCGGTCATTTGCGCGCGCTGGAGTTGTTCGTCGAGTTGGCCAAGTTCGGTCCTCGGGAGATGCTCACCTGGAACCATGGCCGAGGCTGGGATGAATTCCTCTCCGGGCGCGCCGCCTTCGCACTGACCTGGGGCGACCTCGGCGCCCTGGCCCAGCAACCGGGAAGCCGGGTCAAGGGCAAGACCGGAGCAGCCCAAATGCCCGGCACGAGCGAGTACTACGACATCGCACGCGGAAAGTGGGTCCAGGCCCAGGGCGTCAATAAAATCGGCAATACCGCCGGAGGATCATGGGCCGGCGTGATTTCCAAATATTCGAAGGCTCCCGAGGCCACTTATTTCCTGCTGGCGCTGCTGGCCGTCAAGGAGAAATCGACGGTTTACGCGGCACGCGGCTGGGACGGCGTGGATCCGGGACGGAGCTTTCAATTCCCTCCGCCGGAGGGCACAGGCAGCCTGGTGCCCTACCTCGAAGCCCAATGGAACGAAACAGATGCGCGCGACTACTTGCGCGCGTTCCATCAAACCTTCAGCAACAGACTGCAGCTTCCTTATCTGCGCATCCCGGGAGCCTACAGCTACTGGCTTGCGCTGGACCTTCACCTCGTCGAAGCCGCCGGCGGGCAACTCAGTCCGGCAGCGGCGCTGAAGGCCAGCGCCATCGACTTCGAGGAAATCACCATCCGCCTGGGCCGCGAGCGCCAGCGCGAAGCGTACAGGACATCACTTGGCTTCTGAGGAGGCGCTGAACAATTCCCTCGCGGGTCGAGGCGCGCGCCCTCGCGGGGAATTGTTCAGCACCTCCCTAAGTTCATTCCCACAACAGAATTGTTCGGCCCTCGCCTGATGCCACCCACTTCCGTATTTCCGGCGGCCATCAAAGCAGGACAATAGACCGCAATGGCGCTCTTCCAAGCCGCCTCGCCCGGCATCGGGACGCGGCTCACCATCGGCTTTGGCATCCTGGTCGGATTGACACTGATGGTTGTGGCCCTGACCTTTGTCGCCGGACGCGACGTCACGCGCGACATTGACCTGACGGAGCGTGTGCGCGCACCCGCTTCCCTCGCTTCCGCGCAGGCGCAGGACGGGCTGCTTCGCATGCAATTGCATTTGCGCGGCTACCTGGTGCTCTCCGATGCGGAAGACGTCCGTCAGTACCACACGGCCCGAAGCGAATTCGAAAAGGCTTTGGCTTCCCTGCAGGCGCTGGCCGTTGGCTGGCCCGAGGAAGAACAACGTCGCGTCCAGGCACTGACGCAGGGTTATGAACGCTGGAAGCGCCTGCCGCCTCAGCTGTTCGTCCTGCATGAGGATGCCTTGCGAAATCGGCCCGCCCTTCGGCTGTCCCGTGTCGACGTTCAGGCCCGGCGCGTGCGCGTGCTCGCCGAAACGGAAGCGATGATCGCGCTTCAAAAGTCGCGCAGCGTGGGGGAGAGGAACCGGGAAACGCTGGCCGCGATGCTCGGCTTCGAGAGCTCGTTCGATGCATTGTCGACCAACGTGATGGCTTTTGCCGCGTCGGGTGAAAGCAATTTCAAGCTCACCTACGGTCCGCAATTGGTGACCAATGCCGCGTTCTGGGAAGCACTGAATGCGCGCCGCCCGTGGCTGACGCCGCAGCAGCGCGAGCATCTCGATCGCATCGCCACCACGCGTGTCGAGCTGACCGAACTGGCCCTGCAGGTTCGCGCTATTCTCGAAGGGGACCGCGCCTACGAGGATCTCTACCTGTATCGCACCGAGGTCGTGCCCCAGGCAGGCCTGCTTCTCGATCTGTTGCGGCAGGTCACTGTCAGGCAGCAGGCGCAACTGCAAGCCGATCTCGCGCGAGCCCGGCAGAGCCTTTCGCGGGCAAGGGTGCTCACGATCGCAGGCGGACTGCTCGCCCTTGCGCTCGGGGTGATCATGGCCTACGTGCTTCGGCGCAGCATCGTGGGCCCGGTACAGCGCCTGACTCAGGTCGCGGGCCAGATCGCTGCGGGCGACCTCACCGCGCGCGCGCAGGCCGAATCGCGCGACGAGATCGGCATGTTGGCGACGAGCTTCGACACGATGACCACGCGCCTGGCTGAAACCATTGTCACCCTGGAAACCGCTTACGCAGACGCGCAGCAGTCGCGCGACGCGGCCGAAGCGGCCAATCGGGCAAAGAGCGGCTTCCTCGCCAACATGAGCCACGAGTTGCGCACGCCGCTCAACGCGATCCTAGGCTATTCGCAGATCCTCAGACGCGCTGAAGACATGAGCAGCCGCCACGTCTCCGCGCTCGACACCATTCAGCGCAGCGGCGAACACCTTCTGATGCTCATCAACGACATGCTCGATCTTGCGCGCATCGAGGCCGGGAAGGTGGAGCTGTATTCGGAAAACATGGACCTCGTCGTATTGCTGCGGACGGTCCGCGACATCATTCGCATCGAGGCGCAGCGCAAGGACCTTTCCTTCGACTATGAGGAACACGGGCAGGCCCCGTCGGCTGTGCGCGCCGACGAGAAGCGGCTGCGCCAGATATTGCTCAACCTCCTCAACAACGCGGTGAAGTTCACGCATGCGGGGAGGGTCACCCTGCGCGTGACGGTGCTTGGATTCAGTGCGAATAGCACGCGAGTGCGCTTCGAGGTCGAAGATAGCGGCATCGGGATCGACCCCGTGCAACTGCAACGGCTCTTCCGACCCTTCGAGCAGGCGACGGACGTGCAGCGCCGCTTTGGCGGAACCGGACTGGGGCTTGCCATCAGCCAGCAACTGGCGAAATTGATGGGCAGCGAAATCCAGGTCGAAAGCCATGTCGGCCACGGCACACGATTCTGGCTCGACCTCGAGCTGCCGCTTGCGACATCGCCGCTCCTGCCCCGCATGTCTGCAATCGAACACATCGACGGCTATGAGGGCCCTCGCCGCAAAGTCCTCATTGTCGATGACATTGCCGCCAACCGGACGCCAGTTGCCGAATTCCTTGGGGACCTCGGCTTCGAGGTGCTCGAGGCAACGGACGGCCAGGATGCGCTTGTCTGCATGGAAGCGACATTGCCCGACATCGTGTTGATGGACAGCGTGATGCCCGTCATGGACGGCCGCGAGGCGATCCGCCGGCTGAGACATACCCGCCAATGGAAGGACGTGCCGGTGATCATGGTTTCGGCCAATGCGTCGGCCGCCGATCGGGAGGAAAGCTTGGCCGTGGGCGCCGACGCCTTCCTGCCCAAGCCGATTGAATTCGATCGCCTGCTGCCCGCGATCGGCCACCTGCTCGATCTGACCTGGACTCACGGCAAAGCCGACGAAACCGCAGACGACGAAGCGTCGCAGGCCGAACTGGTCGCGCCGCCGCCGCAGGAGCTGGAGGCACTGCTGCGTCTTGCCCGCATCGGCAACATGCGAAGCATTCGAAACCAGGCCGAGAACCTTGCGACTTTGGACCCCCGCTATTGCCCGCTCGCGAACCGCTTGCGCCAACTTGCCGACGGCTTCGAATCAGCAGCCATCGTCCAACTGCTGACATCGTTCTCGGACGCCCCGCCAGGCAAAAAGGATGAGCGCCGGGTTCAGCAGACGACGGGTGAGTCCGGTTGACGTTGCTCCAATGCGGGGACAAGCCTTCGCTCGAGTTGCTCGCACAACTCCGAAAGCACAGGCTGATGCCGCAGGCGCTCCGCCATCCCGGCCATCTTGCGGCGCGCCCGCTCCGATCGCAGGTCACGCCCTCGATCAGCTGACGCCCTTAACTGCGGAACAACACCGAGAATCCCCGGAGGTGATGCCAGATGTCGGGATCTCCGATGGCCTCCAGGAATCACGCTCGCTGCCGATGCCGATGAACGGCACGCCGGCGGATTCGATCATCGGCCTGCCGGCCCCAGAAGCGTTGCGCGGCGCCCCATCGACTGCAACGCCTTGGCGAGTCCGAGAAAGGGATGAATGTCGCCGGCGGTACCGGCAGTGGCAAGGAAGTAATCGGGCGAGGGTTCTCTCATTCAATTCGGCTGCCGCGCGCCAGCAGCACAGGGACGACAGCAGTGAACCATAACGCAGATACCGGAGACGCCGCAATCCCAACAAGTGAACACACGCGCGCGCAGATGCCCAGCATCCTGCAATGTCGTCAAGCGCGTTGAGCCGCCCTCGCCGCCCGCCTTCGTGCAGCCATTTCTCGGCCCATCGCGTGCCGCTGATGCTCACCCAACTGGGCACGCGCCTGGGGATAGATGAACGACTCCTCCAGGGCGATATGGTCACGCAGCAGTGCGCTGAAGATGTCCACCTGCTCCGCGAGCAGGTCCAGGTCGTACCACGATTGCCCGTTGGCGATCGCGTCGAGCTGCGGGCCGATCTCCATCCAGTCCTCCTCCACCCAGACGTGGTCCTGTTGCAGCCTCAGCACGGCCTGCACAAGATCAGGATCGCCATCGGTCGCCAGCTTGGGGAAGACGTACCGCTCTTCGTCCTCGTGATGATGACGTGAAGTGGTGGAGAAGAAGTCGACGATGTCGGCGGCCATGACGCGCGCCTCCTCGTCCACCCCGACGCTCTTGAGCCTCGCCACAAGTACGGCCAGGCGATCGAGCATGCCGAGCATTTGGCGATGGCAGGTGTCGAGCGCCTCGAAGCCGTCAGAGTCGATCGGGGTCGTGGGAACGAAGGCGACGCGCTGCGCGTTCATGATGAACTCCAAGGTTGCTTGCCGGCTACCTTATGCCCGCCAAGGCATCCATGCCTTGAGATGGAGCAAGGTCGATGCAGTTGCCGCCGTGGGCGACCGCCTACGGCCGGGCGATGCCGGTCAAGTGCTGCCGCGCACGACCAGCTCGAAGCCCACATCCACACATGGCTGCGTCGGCACCTTCCCTCGCATCAATTGCAGCAACATGCTCGCAGCCTCCGCGCCGATCCGCTCTCGCGGCGTGCGGATGGTAGTCAGCGGGGGCGTCATCTGGTCGCTGCCGGTCAGGTCGTTGAAGCCGGCAACCGCCACGCGCGACGGCACCGCCACATTCATGCGCAGTGCGGCGAGCAGCGCCCCCTGCGCCAGGGCATCGTTGCAGAAGAAGATCGCGTCCACCGCCGGCCGCATCGCGATGATCTGCTCGAACATCAGCGCGCCCAGCGCGAGCGACGAGGGCGCCGGGTTCAGCCACTCCAGACTGGCATTGTGCCGGCCCGCAGCCTTCAACGCCTGACGCCAGCCCTCCATGCGCTGCAAGGTCCGGGGATCCAGCTTGGCCGCAGCGAAGGCAATGCGCTTGCGGCCCCGATCGAGCAAGTGCCGGGTCATCGCCGCGCCCGCGTCGAGCTGAGAGAGGCCGACGCTGTAAACACCCTGCGTGCCCGACGTCTCCAGCTCATGGTGCTGTCGGAGCTGATCCGGCGCACGCCCTTGGACCTGGGCATGCTGGTCAACGAACTGCCGCCCGCCGAGGCCGCCCGCATGCGGGACAAACTCTCGCGCGTGAACGCGAGCATCGCGGTCGAGGTGGGTCAGGATCTGTGGAAGGAAACGCAGGACGAACTGGCGGAGCTGCGCGGGACGCAATAGGTAATCGGCGTTCTCTCAGCCGGCCCGCCCAGCCTATCACCCTAGAAACGGCAGTTGACCGCTTCCCGCCGCTGGCAACCTCGCATGAACTCACGCAATTTCCCCCACGACCACTGTTCCCGCTTGGGTGAGAACGCTACGCACCCGAGCGGGCCGCCCTCGGGCGCGCTGGCGGCGTTGC
>DASTGE010000457.1:0-4612 GCA_035719405.1 Burkholderiaceae bacterium | reverse complement strand
TATGCCTGCCGTAGCGCTTGGTGAGGTTTCGGGTGCGAAGCATGAGGGATACATCCGCCTTTCGTCATCGGCCCTTCTTCAGTCGCCGTCGCCTATGGCGGCAGGGCAGCCAGTCTCAGCACCGGCCAGCCTTTTGCCTTTGCATGCGCGAGCAAGGCGGGATCGGGATCGACCGCGACCGGATCGGTCACCGCCTGCAACAGCGGCAGGTCGTTGATGGAGTCGGAGTAGAACCAGCTTCGGGTCACATCGTTCCATCCCAGGCCGTGTGTCGCGAGCCAGGCCTGAACGTGGGCGACCTTGTGCTCACGGAAGCATGGGTCGCCCGCGACCTCCCCGGTGTAGTGCCCGTGTTCGTCCTGCTCGGGCTGGGTCGCGATCACTTCGCGCAGTCCGAGCATGCGGCCGAAGGGCTCCGCGATGAAGTGTGTTGTGGCAGTGACCAACGCGCACAGGCGGCCGGCATCGAGGTGCTCGCGCACGAGTGCCTGCGCCGCGGCGGGAACCCGATCGGCGACGGCCTCCTCGAAATCGCGCAGTTGTTGTGCCAGCGCCTGCGGCCCGTGAGCCGCAACCGAGCCGACGGTGAAACGATGCATCGCGATCATGTCGACAGTGCCGGAGGCATAGCGGCGGCAGTAGTCGTGGTATTGCGCCTCGAAGCCCTCGGGCAGCAGGCCCAGGGCGGCGAGGTGGTCTGCGAAGGCACCACCGCTGTCGAAGGGGATCAGCGTGTGGTCGAGGTCGAACAGCGCGATGTCCATGGCGACTTGCTCAGTCCTTTCCGCTCGGGCTCATGCCTTTTCGAAGAGGCTCGCGACGTTGACCGTCAACGCGCCGCGCAAGGCGTTGCAGACGGCGATCTCCTCGGCACGTTCGAGATCCGAGCGAGTGAGCCGGCATTCGATCACGTTCCATGAAGGGTTGTCGAGGAGCACCGAGCGCATCACGCCGGGCAGCACGCCGTCTTCAAGTGGTGGGGTGAACCAGAGGCCGCCGATGCGCAGGAAGACGTTGCTGCGTCCGCCTTCGAGCAGTTGGCCTTCGCTTCCGAAGAACAGGGTGTCGAAGGCGCCTGCTCCTTCTGCACGGCGGATGCCGGCGTCGTATGCGGCACGCAGGGTCGTCTTGTGAGTGGCCAGCGGCCGGGCGGCGGGCAGTGGGTCGTCGGCCAGCAGCACGCGCAGCGGGCCGGGCGGCAGCGGCAGAAGCGGGGCAACGGTGGTGCTCAGGCGACCGTCGAAGCGCAATGCGATGCGCAAGCGATGGGGGGCGTCCGAGGGCAAGGTCTCGACGGCGCCGTCGAGTGCGGCGTCGAAAGCCAGCGGATCGAAGGCGAAGCCGAGGGAGCGGGCGCTGCGCAGGAGGCGGTCGCGATGGCGATGACGGAGCGGCACACCTTCGCGCGTGGCGCGCATGGTTTCGAAGAGCTCGACGCCGGGGTCGATCGCGGTGAGGAAGCGGGCCTTCCACAGCGTCTCGTCGTATTCGTCAGCGGGGATGCTGTCGAGCACGATGCCACCGCCGACGCCGAGCGTGAGCGGGTGTGTGGCGAAAGAGTCGGCAGGGCCAAGGGTGATGGTGCGAATGGCGACGCTGAGGGTGAAGTCGGGGCAGGTGTTGTTGGGTGTCGCCCCGCTCTCCCCCACTTCCTCGACCCACCCGATCGCCCCCGTATACAACCCTCGGGGCTCACTCTCCAACTGCGCGATCCACTCCATGGTGCGATGCTTCGGGGCACCGGTAATCGATCCGCACGGGAACAGCGCGCGCAGCACCTGCGCCATCCCCACCGACTCGCGTCTCCGTGCCTCGATCGTCGATGTCATCTGGAACACCGTCGCATAGGGCTCGACACGGAACAGCTCCGGCACCTTGACCGAACCGAGCTCGGCGATGCGTCCCAGATCGTTGCGCAGCAGGTCCACGATCATCAGGTTCTCGGCGCGGTTCTTGACATCCTCCTGCAGCAGGCGCGCGATCTCGCTGTCGCTCTCGGGCGCGCCGCTGCGCGGCGCCGTGCCCTTCATCGGCCGGGCCTGCAACAGCCCGCGCTCATGCCGCACGAACAGTTCCGGCGAACGCGACAGCACCCATTCGACATCGTCACCTGAGTGCATCGGCAGTCGCATCAAAGCACCGAAGTTCACGCGCTGCCGGGCCCGAAGGCGGCGGTACAAGGCAACAGGCGAACCCCAGGCCCGCCCGTGCATGCGATACGTGTAGTTGACCTGGTACGTCTCACCGTCGCGGATCGCCTCGTGGATGCGCCCGATGGCGTGTTCGAAGGACTGCGGGTCGATGCTTGCATTGAGGTCCAGCACACCGGCAGGCGTCGGCTCCGGCCGTCCCTCGCACTGCGCCAGCCACCCCGCGACAGCCTCGGCGTCGAGATGCCGAAGCGTGTCGAACATCAGCAGGCGCAGGCAGCTTCGGTCGTCGGCGTGCACGCGCGCGAGCCCCGCGCCCAGCAGCTTCGCGCCCCACTCGTAGTCGGCAAGCAGCACTGCGTGCAGACCCGCGTCGAGGTCCGCCTGCGCGGCTTCACACACGGCATCGAGGGTCGATGGATCGACGCAGCGATGCTCGCGCACGAAGCCGGTGTACAGACGGCTCGCGGCGCGGGCGGCCGTCGCGTCGTCGTCGTCGAGCAGGGCAAAGGGATCCAAGATCGCGTCAGCTCCAGTCATCCATGTCGATGTTGGCCGCGTCCTTCAGCGTCACCTTGGGCACGATGATGGTCGCCGGCCGGACCATCTGATTGCAGGCGCGGATCGCGAACATCGCCGTGTGGCCCTTGCTCTGCGCCATCATGTTGGCAAAGGCGTGCCCCACCGGCCCATCGGTGCGGCCGATGAGGATCTCGGGCATCGCGTCGGTGAACTGGCCCTCCTTGGCCAGCACGGTGGCCTCGCCGGCATGGAACAGGAATCTCTGGTTGCTCATCGGAAGCATCCTCTCCGGTACAGTTGAACGACAGACTCGCAGCTCTATTGGCTCTATCGCACGAACAACAGCTCGCCCTTGCCCTGCACCCCGATATCGCCGGCGAAGCGTTCAATTCGACGCGCGGCCAGTGACTCGAAAGGGCCGCCGAAGCGGGCAAGGTCGTTCGTCAACAGGCGCCAGAAGACCTCGGCGTTCGATCTCACCGGCACGAACGTCGACGCCGGGGTTGGGGCAGGCCCTGCGAGCACGAGTGTCCCACGCCGCATGCCCCATGCGGGGTGTGCGCCACACCGGCCCGCAAGTGCGATGGTGCCGGCCACCATGCGTGAGGCCATGAAGTCGCCCGCGTCACCGAACACGGCCACCGTGCCGCGTCGCATCCGGTCCGCTAGGCGCTCGCCCGCGTTGCCGCGCACGACGAGCGTCCCGCCGCGCATGCCGTCCATGTCGCCGGGCATGGCGGAGGCTGCGAAGTCGCCGATGTCGCCGATCACCTCCAGCCAGCCGCCTCGCATGGAGCAGCCGGTGAGGTCGCCGGCGCGGCCGTGCACTGTCAGCGTGCCGCCTGTCATTCCAAGGCCGGCCGCATCGCCGACGGGTCCAACGATCTCGATGACGCCACCCGTCAGGCCCGCGCCGATCGCATCGAAGCGCGACAGGTCGCCCTCGATCACCAGCGACGGCCCGGCGCCTTCCGCGGGGGGAAGCACATCGAACAACTCGGCCACGGGGAGCTGATCGCGACCATGGGGCAGCGTCAGCCGGCGCACATCATCAATCGACAGCGACGACAGCGCGACCCGCGACAGCGCACGTGCATCGATGCGCAGGCGCGGGCTCTGTCGCAGCAGCAAGCGATGGTTCACGACGTCGCTCCTGTGGGAGCGAGTTCGTGCAGCCGGAAGTGGAACGGCCCCAGCTTGCCGCCATAGTTGCCGGCCGAGACGCGCAGCACACCCGCATCCGCGCCACGTTCGACCAGGACCGCCAAACCCGCACGCATGGCCGCGGCAACATCCTCCTGCTGCAATCCATCGATCACGATCTCAAGCACGCAGCGAATGTCTTCGCCGAGCTCCGTGACTGCCGCGAGATGCGTGAGCGAGGGGCAGAACGCGTCGTTGGTCGATGCGATGAGCCCTGCGTACCGGCTCCCGACCTTCGAACCCGAACGCACGACGCCGCCGGGAAACGGCAGGATCACGTTGTGCACGCGGCGCATCGCAGCCACCGCGGCTTCGGCGGCGGCGAGTGCGGCATCGGTGCCGGTGGCCAGCATCAGCAGGTTGCCGCCGCCCACACCCTTGACGACCGGCGTCGTCTCCTGCGCGACGAACTCGCCGTCCATCACCGGCACGCGCCAATAGCGCACGCCATTGATCATCTTCGAGATCTGCCAGCCGTCTCCAAAGAAGCGCAGGCCGCGGCCGAGCGAGATGGGGTCGCCTTCGGGCAGTCCGGCGAACACCGCCGTGGTCGGGCAGGTCAGCACGCATTGGCCCACCCGGCGCTCGACCTGCTTCGCCAGCTCCTTGCTCGACGTGGAGAACAGCAGGATCGCCACACCCGCCCGGCCATCCGGCGTTTCGCTCACATCGAGCACGCGCTCCAGGCCGGCCTCGCAGCCGCAGGCGATGACCGAAGTGGCGAAGCCGGTGGCCGC
>DASTGE010000456.1:0-4387 GCA_035719405.1 Burkholderiaceae bacterium | reverse complement strand
ACACTGAGCGAGGCCCTGTCGCAGGCCATCGTGGCAGAGACGGGCATCACCCCGGAACTGTCCACCACCGGCGGGACGTCCGACGGGCGCTTCATCGCGAAACTCTGCCCGCAGATCGTCGAATTCGGGCCGGTCAATGCGAGCATTCACAAGATCGACGAACATGTCGACGTCCGGAGCCTGGAGCAGCTGAAGAACATCTACCGCCGGGTCATCGATCGGCTCCTGGGATAACCTTCGCGACGGGGTTTTTGAAAACTTGCCGACCGAAGTGAAGCTGATCAAGCTAGTGGAAGCCATGGCCGCGCAATTGCAGGCGGCAGACGTGTCGTTCGGACACGGCACGACCAACGCGTTTGACGAGGCCGCCTGGCTGACGCTGTGGAAGCTGGGCCTGCCGCTCGACGATCTCGATGGCGTCGCCGACCGGGTACTGGGCGCGCGGGAGCAGCTCGAGGTCGAGACGCTCGTTCGCGAGCGGATCGCCACCCGCAAACCTGCGGCGTACCTCACGAGGGAAGCCTGGCTGCACGGCGTTCCGTTCTATATCGACGAGCGGGTCATCGTGCCCCGCTCGCTGATTGCGGAGCCGCTGGCCGACGGCACGCTGGACACCTGGCTCTCGGATCGCACGCGGCGCGTGCTCGACCTGTGTACGGGCAACGGCAGTCTCGCCGTGCTGGCCGCGCTCGCATGGCCAGAGGTGACGGTCGACGCCGCCGACATCTCGCCCGCAGCTCTCGAAGTCGCGCGCATCAATGTCGAGCGGCACGGACTGTCGCAACGAATCGCTCTCATCCAGAGTGACGGCCTTGCCGACCTGCCCGGCCCCTACGACCTCATCCTGTGCAACCCGCCTTACGTCAATGCACAGTCGATGATCGAATTGCCACCGGAGTATCGCGCCGAGCCGCCCGTTGCGCTGGCCGGCGGTGTCGACGGCATGGACTTCATCCGCCGGCTGATGCGTGAAGCGCCGTCGCGCATGAGCGAGCATGGGGTGCTCGTGCTTGAGATCGGCCACGAGCGGGTGCACTTCGAGGCGGCGTTCCGTGGCCTCCCCGCAATCTGGTTGTCGACGACCGTGGGCGACGATCAGGTGCTACTGCTCATGCGCGATGACTTTCCGCTCTCCGAGCCTTCTCCGGGGCCCGCTCCCTAGGAGCCTGGGCGGCAGAAATCCGGGCCCGCAATCAACGTCAATCCATTGGCGGTTCCCCGCATAACTTGCGGGTCGGGGGGGTTTAGATGTTTGCAATCGTCTCTGTCGAATTGCGCACGAAGGTATTGCCATAGCCGTCCCCAAACTTCGGGCGGCTCGGCATTGAACTGACGCAGCCGGCGCCTCCGCGTCCGGCCCTGCATCGGCCACATCTTTGACGACGCATGCGCCACGAAGCATGCATCCATCTCTCGCATGGATGGAAAAGAGGACGCGGGCTTCGCCTCTCCGTCAATTGCTTCGCGCGGCAGCAACTCCAGGCCACCGTCAACATTATTCTCAGCCTCCACTCGCAAAGCGTCCTCGCGACTCGCACGCGAACAAATGACTCCCACGCAGCACTCGACACCACGAACCTCATGCTTCCAATAAGCAGCCCTTCTTCAGCGCATTCATCGATCTCCGCAACCACGCAGACAAGCTCGCGGCAAGACGTCAGCCCTCCGGAATCTGGCGTTACCCGTCCCCCACAAGTCCAGCAAGACGCTCCTGAAGGTCTCCCTCGAAGAGCTTCAGGCAATGCGGCTCCCGCGGCCGATGTTGGCTTGAGATTCAACCGGCGCAGGGCAGCGATCGCCGCGAGTGCGACAACGACATTCGCCGGTGTCGGCCTCGCGGCCCATGCCCTGGTAACAGCAAGGCCATCCGTAAACGACATGCAAGTCACGCTCGAATTCATGGGCGGCATGTCGCTCATCACGGCGGGCATCGTCGCCCTGAGCCGAGCTCGCTCGATGCTCGCATTTGGCGACGCGGATGCACGTGATGCCTGCATAGAAGCACTTGATATCGTGTCCGGATTGCCTGACACCGTGGACATGACGAACGAAATTGGCCCGCACGGGCAAAGGGTCGCCGATCACATTCAGGACTACTCCCAAGGCAGACCTCGTAGCAGGGCGAGGCAGGCCATCGAAGCAGCGGGAAATGATCCGCAACAAATCGTGCGAAATCTTCTGCAACTGATCACGGCCGACCCTCCTGTGCTGTCGCGACGCCTGACCTCTTCTCCGGTCAGTTCCGCTCGTCGTCAGGCGCGGACTTGATCGATCCCAGGCGAATTGCCTGTTTTTCCTCCGCGAATCTCTCGCCAGGAACACAACTCCAATCTCTCCAATCCACTTCCAGCTTACCTGCAAACCATGATTCCGCTCACCAACTTTCCTTCGACGTCAAATACCGCAACCACTTCGGCAATCCAGCCGGCAGCCCGACCATTGCAAACCAACCAGGCTGCCCGTCCGCAAGAAGGTCATCCGGGCCCACTCGAAAATCTCCCTCGGAGAAATGCCGGGAACCAGGTTCGCGCAAATCTCGTCCGGCATGCATCGAACGTGCTTGCTGCGGCGGGGGGTCTCGCAGGCGTGGGAGGCATCGTCGGGGGTGCCCTGATGGTGCGGGATTCGATCATCGGCATGCACTCAACTCCTGACGACGCCGCCCCTGCCTTCGGCGTAAGTCCGGCGTTTGCCAGAGGCTTTGTGGGCATCGGCGTGGCGAGCATCGGACTCACCGCCACAGTCGCTGCAGCGGTCAACCTTCTCAATTCAAGAGGCACCCACACCCACAGCCCAGCGGCTTCCTTCGGCGCAACGCGAGTCCCCCGGCAAACATTGCTGGATGCAATTGATATTGCGATGGAAATGGATGAGACGATGAATCAAGGCGATATCCTGCATATCGTCAATCACATTCGCGACTACGAGCGAGGCAATGAAGTGTCGGCCGACGTAAGTCGGGCCATCGAGGTGCAAACCGACGCAGCGCAGGAAGGAGCCCCGCACATTGCTGTGACGATCGAAGACACGGGCAGCAACGCGCATGAACAAACTCCGTCGGCAACCGAAGAACCACCGTCCGCTCCACGACAAATCGTAGAGAATCTTCTGCAACTGGTCAGTGCAACGCCCCCCATTTTGCCTCGCCAGGCAGGGGATCTCAATCCTGCACGCTGAAATCTCGGGCCTTGTGCGAATGCGAGGACATGCCTGACAGGTTCGCGAACGAATCCGACAATTCCAGAAGGAATCGTTGAACGGATCCCTCGCATTTACCACGCTACTATCCAAAAAGGAAAGCTCAGTGAGACCTATTTCAAGTAATTCGCTGCCTTCAACTTCGGCATCCACGTCAGCGTCGACCACTCCCCCTGGAACCCCGCATCCTCCATCGCCCGTCCACCAGCAAGCTCCGCAAGGCCCCCTTGCCGACCTGCCCGGGCCACGTGCCGGAAACGGTCATGGAGGAGATCGGTTCATCAACCGCGCCCGTTCGGCATTGAGAGAATATGGACCCCGCGTGGCGACCGTGGGATCGGGGGTCGCCGGACTTGCTCTCATATCCCTCGGCGCCAATGCCAGGGCCCAAGTCGCCCAAATGCCAAACCCCAGCAGATGGGATGAGGCGAGGTCGATCCTGGAGGTCGGCAGCGGTGCGGCGCTGGTCGTAGCCTGCATGGCATCCTTATATTTCATGCGCTCACCTCAAGAGCTGCGGGAAATCGAGATGGGGCAGCGCCGCGACGTAGTCAGAGCGGCGATGGACATTGCCATGGGAATCGACGAGAGCGTGGACATGGAAGGTGAAATCGGGGCAAATATGGTGAGGGTGGTCGATCACCTTCAGGATTACTATGATGTTCGCATCAATCCCAACCCCGACCCAAATGCCACGGTAACGCGAACGTGCGGCCAATCGGTCGTCTCTGCCATCGAGGGATCGATGGCAAGTCCGCAGCAAATGGTGCGAAATCTTCTGGACCTGATCAATCGAGGCATTGTGTCCGATCGGCATACATCCCGGTTGCCAGAGTCCAACCACACAGCGAGTTCATCGGCCCAGCAGGCAAATCCTGGCGATCATCCAGGCATTCATGGGCAGGACACGCCACCCCACATCGCACTGACGATCGAAGATTACGAAAGTGACCCGCAAGAAGAAGCGTTTTTCGATGCGGTTCAAGTAATCGAAGAAGGGCCGCGCCCCCGGGAATGAATCTGCGCTGAATCCTCGGGCTGGTCAGAGGGCCGCCCTCGTCTGGTCCGCTGCGTCACCAGACCTTTCTTGGTGCTTTTCAACCTAGAAACGGCAGTTGAACGCGCCCGAGCGGGCCGGCATCGGGTGTGCTGGCAAGGCGCGACGACGACGCGGGCTCAATGCCCGCTA
>DASTGE010000455.1:0-2552 GCA_035719405.1 Burkholderiaceae bacterium | reverse complement strand
TGTTCGTCAACACCTTGCCGTTGCGCCTGCGCTTTGCACCCGACGTGACGTTCGAGGCGCTCCTGCATCTGGTGCGGGTGCGCCTGCTGCGAGCGATGATGCATGTGAACCTGCCGTTGCACGAGCTGATCGGCATGCTGCGGCTTGAACGTCATCGCGGCTCGAACCCACTGTTTCAGGTCTGCGTGAACCATGCGACGGCCGCGCCGCAGCCACATTCGGCGGGCGGTTGCGATGTCGAGGTGCTTGCGCTGCCTTCCCTGAAGGCGGCCTTCGAGGCCAACATCATCCTCATCGAAGGCGCGGACGGCCCGAAGGTCTGCCTCGAGTTCGACGGGGACGCCTTGTCGGCCGCCGACGCCGAGGACATCCTCGACCAGTACGAGTGCGCACTGGCGTGTGTTGCCCGAGGGCCCAGCCTGGCCATCCGGGACATCCTGCTCCTGCAGGCCCCGCCGCGACAGGCCTCAGCCGAGCCGCGTCCGGCGTTCGTGCCGGTGCATGCGCGGTTCGAGCAGCAGGCGGCCCGAACGCCCGACGCAATCGCCGTCATTTGGTGCACGCATCGTTCGAGTTATGCCGAACTCAACGCCAGGGCGAACCGTCTGGCCGCGCGCCTGATCGACTTGGGCGTCGGTCGCGGATCGCTGGTGGCGGTCTGCACCGACCGCCGGCCCGAGATGGTGCTGGCCGTGCTGGCCGTGCTCAAGGTGGGGGCGGCCTTTGTTCCCGTTGACCAGGACAACCCCGACGAACGCCTGCGCTTCATCCTCGACGATACCCAGGCGCGCGTGCTGCTGACATCGACGACCCTGTGGCATCGTTTCGGGCAGATGCCGGCGATGGTCGTGTGCGCCGACGACGATGCCGCGTGCGCCACCTACGCCGCCCACGACCCCGGCGTGGCCATCGATCCCGCTGACCTGGCGTATGGCGTCTACACCTCGGGGTCGACCGGCCAGCCCAAGTGCGCGCTGAACACGCACGGTGGTTTCGCGAACCTGCTGAACTGGTACACCACAGGACTGTCGATGCCCGCCGACGCACGCGTCATGCTGGCCAGCTCGTTCGGCTTCGACATGACGCAAAAAAGTTTGCTGGGGCCGCTGTGCGTGGGCGCGCAGCTGATGATGCCGGGGTGCAGGCCGGCCGAACATCACGCCTTCACGCACGCACTGGCGGCCTGCCGGCCCACTTGGTTGAGCTGCGCGCCCTCGGCCTTCCGCTCCTTCATGGACTCGCCCGCCACGGAAAGCATTGGGACATTGGTGCTCGGCGGCGAGCCGCTCGACGGGGCGATCGTGTCGGCGCTGCGTGGCAAGGCGGTGACGCTGGTCAATTCCTACGGCCCCTCCGAGTGCTCCGACATCGCGATCTGGTGCGCGCGTTCAATGCACCTGGCCGATGCCGACGACACGGCGATGCCCCTGGGCCGGCCAGTGCCCCATGTCCGGATTCATGTGCTGGACGAGCGCCTGCGGCAGGTTCCAACGGGCGTGACCGGCGACCTGTACATCGCCGGCGCGGGGGTCGGTCGCGGCTACCTGCATCGGCCTGACCTGACTGCCGAGCGATTTCTGCCCGACCCGTTCGGCGAACCTGGCAGCCGGATGTACAAGACCGGCGACCTGGGGCGTCGGCGCCGCGATGGCGTCTTTGAGTACCTCGGCCGCGCCGACGATCAGGTCAAGCTGCGCGGCAATCGCGTCGAGCCGGGCGAAGTCGAGAACAGCCTGCGCGCCTGCGATGGCGTCAAGGAGTGCGTCGTGATGCTCAGGGAGCTGGCCCCGGGCGAATCGCACCTCGTCGCTTACATCGTGGCGCGAGACGCGCACATGATCGACACCGATACGCTGCGGCATGCGCTGCGCCGCCAGCTGCCCGACTACATGGTCCCTACCGCCTGGGTGACGCTGCCGGCCCTGCCACTTAACCTCAACGGCAAGGTCGACCGCAAGGCGCTGCCGCTGCCCCTGCGCGGCCCGGATACCGAGCGCGCCATCACGCTGCCGCGCACCCCCACCGAAGCGTGTCTGGCCGACATCTGGAAGACCGTGCTCGACGTGCCGCAGGTGTGCGTCTTCGACAACTTCTTCGACCTTTGGGGGCAGTCGCTGCTGGCGGTCAAGGTCGCGGCGCTGGTCGCGCAACGGCTTGGCGTGCCACTGCCAACTCGCGCCATCTTCGACGCCGAGAACCTCGCGGCGCTGGCGGCGCTGATCGACCAGACACCGGCCGTCAAGGTCACGCCGGCGTGTCAGCCCATCAAGCGGCAGGCACGCCAACCGATGGGCCAGGGTGTGCCTGAAGCGCCGATCACCTGACATACGACACGACATTTCATGGACATTGACAAAACGGGCGAACCGGCCTTCGACGTCGTCGCCAATGAAGAGCAGCAGTACTCGATCTGGCCGGCCGGTCTCGCCCTGCCAGCAGGCTGGGTGGCCGTGGGCCATTCAGGCGCGAAATCGGCCTGCCTCGCGTTCATCGCTGACCACTGGACCGACCTGCGTCCGCTCAGCCAACGCGCGACGGGTACGCACTCCACC
>DASTGE010000454.1:0-2374 GCA_035719405.1 Burkholderiaceae bacterium | reverse complement strand
ATGACGTCGCCGTGCTCGCACCGCCCGTCACTCCTGCAAGGCAGACCCCGCCGCCGGCGGCCTCCCGCCACCGGCTCAACACCAGCCTCACTTTCGACTCGCTTGTCCCTGGCCGTGCCAACCAGATGGCCCGGACCGCTGCGCTGCATGTGGCCGGCGCGCCTGGGCAGATGTACAACCCTTTGTTCATCTACGGTGGCGTGGGTCTGGGCAAGACGCACCTCATCCACGCGGTCGGAAATGCGCTCCTGAAAGACCAGCCGGATGCCCGCATCCTGTACCTGCATGCGGAGCAGTTCATCTCGGACGTGGTGAAGAACTATCAGCGCAAGACCTTCGACGAGCTGAAGGCGAAGTATCACTCGCTGGACCTGCTGCTGATCGACGATGTCCAGTTCTTTGCCGGCAAGGACCGCACGCAGGAGGAGTTCTTCAACGCCTTCGAGGCGCTGGTTGCCAAGCGCTCTCACATCATCATGACCAGCGACACCTATCCCAAAGGGCTGGTCGACATCGACGAGCGGCTGACCTCGCGCTTCGACGCCGGTCTGACCGTGGCGATCGAACCTCCTGAGCTCGAAATGCGCGTGGCGATCTTGATCCGCAAAGCGGAGGTCGAAGGAACATCGATGCCGGAGGACGTCGCCTTCTTCGTCGCGAAGAACGTGCGCGCCAATGTGCGCGAACTCGAAGGCGCTCTGCGCAAGGTGCTCGCCTATTCGCGCTTCAGCCAGAAGGAGATCAATATCCAGCTGGCACGGGAGGCGCTGAAGGACCTGCTGTCGATCCAGAACCGCCAGATCTCCGTGGAGAACATCCAGAAGACCGTGGCGGACTTCTACAAGATCAAGGTCGCCGACATGTATTCGAAGAAGCGGCCGGCGTCCATCGCGCGGCCGCGCCAGATCGCCATGTATCTGGCCAAGGAGTTGACACAGAAGAGCCTGCCCGAAATCGGCGAGCTCTTCGGCGGGCGTGACCACACTACGGTGCTGCACGCAGTGCGCAAGATCGGCGGCGAGCGCACGAAGAATAGCGAACTGAACCAGCAGCTGCATGTGCTCGAGCAAACCTTGAAGGGCTGAACGCCTTTTAAGGTTCGCGCCGCGGCGTTTCGTTCCCCCTGGCCTCCCTCCGGGAGGAGGGTTTCCAGCATGAATGACAAACACTTGGATGGGAGTGATTCGCCAGGATGACAAGGCTGGGGACAGGTTTGGAACAAGGGTGAAGTCATCCACAGGGACGTGGGCTGCCGTGAAGTTGTTGTGCTGTTTTCCGTCTGCAAACGGGGCTGCCCCGCACAGGGTTCGCGCCGTGCTAAACCGTTGTGGAATCGAGCGAAAATATCGTTTTCCACAGAACGCGCCGCGCTCTACTAGAACGACCAGTTTGAAGAGGAAGCAATGATTGTTCTGAAAGCCCCGCAGGAAAAGCTGCTGTCTGCGCTGCAGGCGGTGGCGGGCATCGTGGAGCGCCGCCACACCTTGCCCATCCTGGCCAACGTGCTCCTGCGCAAGAACGGCCCGACGATCGAGTTCACGACCAGTGACCTCGAGATTCAGGTCCGGATGTCGGCTGAACTCGGGGGGGATGCGGGCAGCCTGAGCACCACGGTCGGGGCGCGAAAGCTGATCGACATCCTTCGTACCCTGGCGCCAGAGCAGGTCGTCACACTCACTGCCTCTCAGAACAAGCTGACGCTGCAAGGCGGAAAGAGCCGCTTCACACTGCAGACGCTGCCTGCCGATGACTTTCCGCTCGTGAACGAGGCAGTGGACTTCGGTCCGCCTTTCGCCGTGCCCCAGCAGACGCTCAAGGGCCTGATCAACCAGGTCCACTTCGCGATGGCGGTGCACGACATCCGCTACTATCTCAATGGCATCCTCTTCGTCGCTGAGGGCTGCACTTTGACGCTGGTCGCGACGGACGGGCATCGACTGGCGCTCGCGCAAGCCACGCTCGACAACGACATCCCCAAGCAGGAGGTCATCCTGCCGCGCAAGACGGTGCTGGAACTGCAGCGGCTGCTCAAGGACGAGAAGGAAGGCGGCGAGGGGCCGATCGAGATGCGCTTTGCCGGCAACCAGGCGAAGTTCAGCTTTTCCGGGATGGAGTTCGTCACCAAGCTGGTCGAAGGCAAGTTCCCGGACTACAACCGCGTGATTCCCAAGAACCATCGCAACCACGTCACGCTCGGGCGCCTGCCGTTGCTGGCCAGCCTGCAGCGCGCCGCCATCCTGACCAGTGAGAAGTTCAAGGGCGTACGCCTCAATCTCGAGCCGGGCACGCTTCGCATCGCCTCGAGCAATGCCGAGCAGGAGGAAGCCAAGGAAGAGCTGGAGATCGACTACAACGGCGACGCGATCGAGATCGG
>DASTGE010000453.1:0-2649 GCA_035719405.1 Burkholderiaceae bacterium | reverse complement strand
CTGCGAACGCTCATTCCCGGTGCCGATGCCTGGTTTCCAAGTAAAGGCTCATTGCAGGCGCACGCCGAGGCGCAAGGGCGATGGCCGGCACTGAGCAGCAGCGGCACTGCGCAAATCACGGCACTGCGCGGCCCGGCATTGGCCGTGCAGCGTGCCTCTGCCCGGTGGTCGCTCTCGGGCATGCGTGCCGATGCCCCGTTGTCGCTTGAACTCGATGCGGCCGGCCTGGAGCAGGCCGGCCGCAAAGTCGATACGCTCGAAGCACGCCTGGACGGCACGCTGGGCGCGCACCGATTCACGTTGCACGCGACCAGCCCGGTGCGTCCACCCCAGTGGACCGAAGCCCTCGTCACCCCCGTAGGCTCCACGGGAAGCATGCTGGCCCTGCAACTGCGCGGCCAGTGGCAACCGGGCGCAGCGGGCAGCGGCACGTGGCGCGGCACGGTGCTGGAACTGGTCGGCGCACCGCGCACCCGACCGGGAACGCCGTGGCTCGCAGCCCGCGACCTGCAGGCAACTCTGCAATTGGCCAGCGAGGGACGCCTGGAGAAAGCGCAGCTTGCGCCCGGACGTATCGCCATGTTCGGCGGTGCATTACGGTGGCAAGAGGCGCAATGGCAGGCCACGGGGAGCGGGCCCGGACACATCGTGCTCGACGCGGAAATCGAGCCGCTGCAGGTGGCGCCGCTGCTGGCCCGCCTGCAACCATCGTTCGCCTGGCAAGGGGACCTTGCGCTGGCTGGCCATGTCAAGGTGGATACCGGCTCGACTTTCGACGCCGATGTGCTGGTCAGGCGAACCGGAGGCGATCTCACCCTCTCCTTGCAAGGCGCACGGCGCACGCTGGGCTTGAGCGAACTGCGCGTCGCGCTTGCGGCCCATCGCGGACAGTGGGAGTTCACGCAGGCCCTGGCGGGACGCGAGGTCGGCCTCGTGCGCGGAACGCAGACGCTGCGCACGGGCGCGGCCGACGTCTGGCCGTCTCGCGATGCGCCGCTGCAAGGCAATCTCGATTTGCGGATCGATGACCTCGCGGTGTGGGCGCCGTGGCTGCCGCCCGGCTGGCGACTCGGAGGCCGCATGCAAGCGACGGCGTCGATGGCCGGCCGCTTCGGCACGCCGGACATGAGCGGGCGGGTGACGGGCAGCGCATTGGCATTGCGCAACATCTTCGAGGGCGTCAACCTGCGCGACGGCGAGTTGGCAATTGGCATGCGTGGGCACGAGGCGACGATCGAGCGTGCGGTGTTCAGGGGCGGCAGCGAGGGCACCTTGCAGGTCACAGGTGGGGCGAGCTTCGCGACCACGCCGAACATCAGGCTGCACGTCGCCGCCGATCGCTTCCGCGCGCTTGACCGGGTCGACCGGCGCGTTGCCTTGAGCGGCAGTGCCGACATCGCGACGCGCGGGCAACGCCTGGGCGTGGACGGCCGGTTCACCGTCGATCAGGGCTTGATCGACGTATCGCAATCCGATGCCCCAGCGATCGACAACGATGTGGTGGTGATCAACGTCCCCGGCCACCGCGCTGTACCGCGGACCGAGGCACCACGTTCGCCGCCGCCCGGTGCGCGGACATCCGCCGATGTCCGCCTGACCGTCGATCTCGGTCCGCAATTGCGACTGCACGGTCGCGGCCTCGACACGCTGCTGCGCGGCCAGCTTCGCATTACGACGACATCGCAGGGACAACTGGCCGTCAATGGCATGGTGCGCACGGTCGAAGGGACTTACACGGCATATGGCCAGAATCTCGCAATCGAACGTGGTCTCCTCGCCTTTACCGGAGACGTCGGGAATCCCCGGCTCGACATCCTTGCGGTTCGTCCCGATCTCGACACGCAACGCGTCGGCGTCATCGTCAGCGGCCCGGCAGTCGATCCGCGCATCCGTTTGTACAGTGAGCCGTCGCTGCCCGAGTTCGACACGCTTACATGGCTCGTCCTCGGCCGTGCGCCCGCGGGCCTCGGCCGTGACGACACCGCCCTTCTGCAGCGGGCGGCTCTGGCGCTTCTGGCCGGCGAGCACGGTGCCGACGGTGGCATCGTGAAGCGCCTCGGCCTCGATGAACTGTCGTTCCGCCGCGCCGATTCCGGCAATGTCGCCGATACGGTGGTGAGTCTCGGCAAGCAGGTGTCGAAGCGGCTTTATGTCGGCTACGAGCGGGCGCTGGCCGCTGCCGGCGGCAGCTTGCAGCTTGTATATCGCGTCGCCGGGCGCCTCACGCTGCGCCTTCAGGCCGGCGACGAGAACGCGCTCGACATGATCTGGACTTGGCGCTGGGATTGAGATGGCTGGGGGTCAAATCCTGCCGCTGCCGCTGCCGCTGCCGGCGAAATAGATCGCGCGACGATAAGAAGTCCCTGCGCCGCTTGCCCCGAGAACTCCTTCTCCCGCTCGCGGGAGAAGGGTGGGGTGACGGCCAACGCGGGTTCAATTGTCGGTCCGGCAGAGTGTCGCGCTGAACCTTGCCCCAAACCGGCCCCTCGCACGCTCTCCCCCTTGCGGTTGGCGAAGGCGCTTATTAGCCCGTGTCGTTCCGGTTCCTCGGCGGGGCTGAAGTCCACTTCAATCCGGCAGTTGCCCGACTCACACGACCAGGAACAGCCCGAACCCCATTTGCGAATACTCGCAAAACGAAAATGCGTG